>DAOPZJ010000003.1:69753-103244 GCA_035353335.1 Oscillospiraceae bacterium
AGCGACCGCATCGCCGAGGCCAAAGCCGCTCTCTCGGCGGTAACTGCTGCGCCGTTTGACCTGACCGTCGGCGGAGCGGGGAAATTCGGCGACATCTATTGGGCGGGCATCGAAAAAAGTCCGGCGCTCTCTTCGCTCGCGGATTCTGTGAGAATCGAACTTCTGAAGCGAAACATTGACATTGATGCCAAACCGTTCAAGGCGCATATCACGTTGGCAAGGGAAGTGCAGGCGAAAGACGTCAAACTGAGTATCCCGACCGCCTCCATGACCGTCGGCCGCATCTCCCTGATGCGCTCCGACCGAATCAACGGCAAACTGACCTACACCGAGGTGTTCGGTAAAGGTTTATAACGATTCAATTTAATGTAATAAATATAAATCTATAAAATCCCATCACAGCCCCTGGCATTGCCACTCAGCGTATGCTGAATATCAATTCCAAAGGCGATCTCACTCGCCTGAGACAGGCGAATATCACTGAAAAAGCCCTGCGGCAGCAGAGCTTTTTTCTGGCTGGAGTGGGTGGATTCCATCGCGCTTCGCTTGGAGGGCTGAAAAACAGTCCCCCGGACTGTTTTTGGTCGCCATTTGCTCCCTTTGATCGCACATCGCTCCCACGCCCTGGTTCAAATCCACATCATAATAACTAATGCTATAAACAAAAAAGCTCCTGTTAGGCGCTTTTTGTTTTTGGCTGGAGTGGGTGGATTCCATCGCGCTTCGCTTGGAGGGCTAAAAAACAGTCCCCCAGACTGTTTTTTGGTCGCCATTTGCTCCCTTTGATCGCATATCGCTCCCACGCCCTGGTTCAAATCCACTTCATAATAACTTATGCTGTAAACAAAAAAGCTCCTGTTAGGCGCTTTTTGTTTTGGCTGGAGTGGGTGGATTTGAACCACCGAAATGCGGGAGTCAAAGTCCCGTGCCTTACCGCTTGGCTACACCCCAAAATCGCCGCTTTCGCGGTAAACGGAATTATATCATTAAACTGCGGATTTTGCAAGGAGTTCATAGCGACTTTGCACTTATTCACCGCACCGTCATAAAATGAAACAGGAAAGGAGGCGATATTATGGAAAACCTGCAGCAACAGGAAATGCAGGATATGCCGAATGCGGACGGTAACGAATTTTCAGCCCAAAGAGATCAGTCCATGAATAACAGGAATGTATGTAATCGGTTTGCAAATACTTTGGGTGGAAATGTAACGGAATTCGACGGTGATCTCTGCGAAGTATCCAAAATGAGAAATTTCGGTGTGATTATTAACGGAAGACCATCAAAAGCCGCCCGGGATATGATGTTCTCATATGAATCAATGGATCGTCAGGGTAGAACGTTGAATCTTGCCGAAATCGTGCTTCGTCAGGAAGAAGTAAGATCCTTTATGAACAGCATGAACAGTCAGGGCTTGAATGTCACCGCACTTCACAACCACCATATAAACGATAGCCCACGACTGTTCTATATGCATGTGAATTCGGTAGAAGAACCCGCCGCTTTTGCTCAAAAAATGCAGCGCGCCATGAACAACTTCTAAACGCTTTAATTATTCTGTTATATAAACGATAATTGTCCCCCTTGTTTTCTTAACGGGGGGATTACATATTTCATTTCATTTAATACCGCTTTTCTGCGTGATATCATTTGCTTTCCACTAAACTTCCGATACTCCGTATTCATAGGTGTCCTGCCAAATCATACACCCGTTTTTATCGGTTTTAAACCAGATATTCTGCCGCAAATGCCCCTCGCGGTCCATGCTCAACCGTTCAAGCAGCCGCCATGACCGCTCATTTTGCGGATTACACATTGCAATAATCCTGCGTGTGTCTTGATATAGAAAAACATCATCTATCAATGCTTTAATGCATCAAAAGTATATCCTTGCCCAAAAATCCGAATTGAATACATATACCGGTTCCCCGGTTTCAAAATTTTGTTCGGACAAGTACAGATTACTGATCAGCTTTCCGTTTTTTTTAAACAAACCGCCCGAAAATGCCTCGTCATCCGCGCGCCGCGCCGCCTCCCGCTCATCTTGTTCCCGCGAAAACACGCCGTACGGCTCAAACCGGACGACTTTTTCGCGTGATAAATAATCGTATAAATCTGCCCCGTCCTCGGGTCGGAATCTTCTGATGATTAACCGTTCCTTCTCCATGCTGGTTTTTCCTTTATCTTAATTGCAAACGGGCATTGATCTCGTCAAGATCGATTCCGTTTCAGGAAGTCAAACGAAGCACTCCGCTATCGGGTAATTTTATCGCTTGTCGATGTGACGGCTATGTATTTGCCCGAATCATATTTTCTCAATTATACCGTGGTATCGGTCCAACCGCAACCACCTGCACACCGCGCGTTATACAAGCCAAAAAAATTTCCTTGACAAAATTCCGAGATAATCCTTATAATATCTCGTATTCTGACCACGGAGGCGGCTTTGTACGGGAAAAGTCAATGTGCTTGTCCCCGCATATTTCCCCGATTTCAAGTGTAAATGCGGTGATTGCCGCAGTGTCTGCTGCAAGGGCTGGGGCATCTCACTCTCCGAGGCCGAGTATTTTCGGCTGCTCGGTCTTTCATGCTCCCCGCAGCTGCGCCGCACATTGGACAGCGCGTTTTATATCGCTGACCGCCCCACCCGTGAGGCCTATGCCTTCGTCTCCCCGTCATTCGAAGGTGCCTGCCGTCTTTTGGGTGACGACGGTTTTTGCACCTTACATCAGGCCTGCGGTGAAAGCATTTTGCCTTCGGTCTGCCGCCTATATCCGCGCTCTTTTAAATCGGGGATTCAATTTGAGGGCTGTTGTTCCGCAAGCTGTGAAGCCACCGTCGAGTTATTAATCGACCAAACTTGTCCGTTGCAATTTTTCTTCGTTGAACGGGAGCTTTCCGCCGCGCCCCCGATACCGAATCAGAACGTTTCAGCCGCAGCCGACCTGCGCAGCCGCTGTATCACAGCGATGCAAAATCAATCACTCTCTCTGCGCGAGCGCATCATTTTGATCGGATATCTCCTGCTCAACCCTCAGCCGATTCCGTTTGCGCAGCATCAGACACCCGATTTTTTGCAAACCGCCGAAAAGCTGATTTCGATTTTTAAGGGGATCAGCCCCAACATCGCCGAATACGGAGAAAAAGCGCTTGCCGCAGTCGGTTTGCCCGGTTCCGATCTCCAACTCTCGTCCGCGCTTTGGCTCAAAGCCTTGCGCCGCGCCTATACCGTTTTGCCCGACTGCGACGATTATTTTGAAAACCTGATGGTCAATCACCTGTTTTATGAGCAGTTCCCCGATATCCCCGCCTGCAAAACCCCACGTGACGTCTATATCTCGTTTTACTCCGCCTGGACCCTGGTCCGTTTTATCGGAATTTGCCTCTGCGAGAGCAAATCCGCTTTTGTCGACGCGATCGCCGCCGCTTTTCGCTATATCGAGCACTCGGATTTTTACCGAAATGCCGCTTTGATTCTGCGTAATGACCCCGATGGTTTCCGCCCCGACGACATCATGCCGCCCTCAAACGCGTCGTAATTCGCTAGGGCAGAGGACAGATTGAGATACCGCACCTTTTCGCTATTCGCTATTACCTCTTGATCTCCCGCCGCGCGGTACCTTACCTATTCATTATTCACTATTACCTATTACCTTACAATGTCTCTCGCCGCAACAGCGGCGCGCCTATGTCCGCTCGTATAAAAACAGATTCCCTTTTTTCCCGACATGCCTGACTGCGCCGACATGAACAAGCACATTCAGTGCCGTCTGCCCTAACCGGTGATTGCGCTTGACTGCCTCGGCGTAATCTTTTGCGGTAAACTGGGCGGGCAGCCCCTCAGGTATCAATTTTTTATAATCTTCGATATCCTGAATATAAAATTCCTCTGTCAAATCATTCGGAATGCGTTCACAGCGCGACGACCCTTTCTTTTTATCCTTGCTCCACCCGTTCAGAAAACGGTATTCGGTAAATTCGAGCAGCACCAGACAAAGGTGCAGTTTGGAGTTATCCAGTTGCATCTTGATTTTATAAAGCTCCGGGAACGCGTCGTATACCGACCCGATCTTGGGGCTTTTTCGTTTCGGCGTGGTTTCTCCGGTCTCACCATCGATCCAGCATAGCCATTTTCGATACGGAATCGGGTAGACTACGGTCACATCGGCAATCTTCAAAAAGGCCTCGAGTTTATTGCGAAGCACATAAAAATCCCGTGTTTGAATTTCAAAAATACCCAGCTCGCCCAATACTACATCGGCGAAATACCGCCCGAATTTGATCTCGCAGATGCCGCCGTCCAGTTCAAAATAGCGCTTCAACACCGCGTGCAGCGTCTTTTCCGAAAGGGTCCCGATCCCGTTTTCTTCACGTGCCCCCTCGATAATCTCTTCGCACGCCGTCCTGAACCGCTCTTTTTTGGCCTCTCCGACTCCCGAAACCCCTTTTTCCTTTACCATTTCCGCTCTTTTCTCCAAGCGGCATTCACCGCCGATCGTATAGCAGGGGCGTACTGCGTCGCCCGCCTATAAATTCTATCGAAAATATACCACATCTCCCTTGTCCTGTCCACACCTGAACACGGCCGCTTTTATTTCATTACCCACGCTTGACATAATTGCTCATATTTTGTATAAAATAATGGAAGAAACCGGATTTTAAAAAATCCAAACCGGATAAAAAACACATAGGAGACCTAAAATGATTCTTCTGTCAAACGAACCCGGTGAAAAATCACCCGGCAGGAACTTTAAAAACTACAAAAAACCGGCGCTTTGGATTATCGGCGCCTTGGCTGTACTGATCATTACTGCCGGCGTCATCTATCTTCCCGACGCGTTGAAACCGCCGATAACCTCGAATATATCCGAACCGTCCGGTACCATCAGTACACCGGATACCGCCAAAACCCAAATGGGCAAACTGCTGACAAAAGACCTCGGTTTTCAGTTTTTAGGCAGTGCGGACGGAAGCATCTCTGACGCCCAGATGGCCGCTTACGCGGTGGTCACAATGAAAAATTACAACTGGGAAACAGGGAATACCCGCGAGGAATATGACGCAGTAACCCTGAAGCATTTTAATAAAAAGCTGACCGATTATACCGAAAACGGTATGACCGAAGCGCTCCCGGGCAGCACCGACCGCATCCGCGCCGTCGGGTGGGGTTATGAATCCAATTATCACGCCGTGCCGCGTTCTTTGACGCAAGCGGGCGAAAACCGCTATGTCGGGCAGTTTTATTGCCTGCATGTGCCTTATTCCTTTGATGAGGGCTGGACTTATACGGACGAACAGGCCGGGTCGATGCTCTCAGAGGGCAATTGGGCACCATTCGTTCAATACGGGCGCACTTTTAACCTGCTTGAAGTCACATTTAAGGTCGGCTATGAAGCGGACGGCACCGCTTACCCCATCTACGAGAGCGTCAAAATTCTTCAAACCGGTCTTTCCTCCCCGCTTTCATCGCAGTAACCTTTTTATCAGCTTTCATTCATAAACCAAAATACAACAAAACCACGCGGTTTTTTTTAAGAAAACCGCGCTTTCTTTTGTTGATAAGCTCATAACAGGTTAAAAATTCTCCTTATGGAGAGGTGGTATGATTCATACGTTGTTCATGACAGGGTGGTTCTTCTTTGCTGTCGATGCGAGTAACTTTATCAATCAAACAGCTTCTCAAAATCAACCACGCGGTCAGCGACCTCGGCGATGAAATTTTTGTCGTGTGACACGAAGATCACGCTGCCCGCGAAATCCGTGATGGCCTTCTTGAGGCGCGCAATGCACTTGACGTCGAGGTGGTTGGTCGGCTCGTCCAAAATCAGCAGCGTATACGGCTTAAAGATCACGCGGCAGAGCTTGATCTTGGCCTGTTCGCCGCCCGAGAGTTGTGAAACCGGCTTGTTGATCAGCTTCGCCGAGAGTCCGCATGAAGCCAGTGCCCGCCTGATCTCGACGTCCGCCACCGACGGGTACCACTCCTTGACGTATCGAAACGCCGTCCACTCAGTCTGATCCCACACACTCTCCTGCTCGTAATATCCTACCGTCGCTTTGGAGTGGAACAAAAACTCGCCCGAAATGGATGGGATCAGCTTGCACACGGTCTTTAAAAAAGTCGTCTTTCCAATGCCGTTAAATCCGGTGACGGCGACTTTTTCCCCGAGTACGAGCCGCAGATCGATCGGCGGCAGCAGCGCGAAATCGTATCCGACCGAGAGCTTTTTAGTCAGTAACACCTCGCGCCCGGTGATCGGCTGATATTTAAACGAGAAAGTCGGCTCCGGGCTGTCCGTCGGCCTGTCGAGGACGTCCATCTTCTCCAGTTCCTTGCGGCGGCTCTTTGCCATCTTCGAAGTCGACGCGCGCACGATGTTGCGGTCGATGTAATCCTGCAGCTTCTCAATCTGCTTCTGCTGGCTCTCGTAATCCTTGATGTAGGCGACGCGCCGCTCCTCTTTGAGTTTTGCAAAAGTCTCGTAGTCGCCGCCGTAGCGGGTGATTTTGCCGTGTTCGATATCGCAGATGCAGTTGGTCACACGGGTTAAAAACTTATAGTCGTGTGAGACGATCATGTAAGTCCCTTTGAAATTGTTAAGATACTTCACCAGCCATTCGATGTGCTCAATGTCCAAAAAGTTCGTCGGCTCGTCGAACAACATCACGTCGGGTTCTTCGAGCAGCAGCCGCGCCAGCATGACCTTTGCGCGCTGACCGCCCGAGAGCTGCGCGGCGGGTCTGTCCAGCCCGAACGCGTTCAGACCGAGCCCGGCGGCGGTCTTTTCGATTTTCGCCTCCAGTCCGTAAAACCCGTCACGGTCAAGAATCTGCTGCCATTCGCCGCATTGCGCGGTCAGTTGCGCGATTTGTGCCTCGTCCCTGCAATCGGCTATTTCGGTGAACGCCTTCTGCATATTTGCGTTTGCTTCGTAGGCCTCCGAAAACGCCGTACGCAGAAACTCGCGCACCGTGAGCGCCGAATCGATGGCCAGCAGCTGGTCTATGTAGCCCAGCCGAAGGCGGTGGTTAAATTTGATCTGTCCCTTGTCGGGCAGCAGTTTACCCGTCAGCATGTTGATGAAGGTGCTCTTTCCCGCGCCGTTCAGGCCGGTCAGGCCCATCTTATCGCCGCCGAAGAGCTCCATCTCCGCATTGTTGAAAAGCGGTGCGTCCCCGAAGGTATGGCACAGCTCTTTTACTTCCAATACACTCATTCGTATTATCTTTCCTTTCGAAGAAGGAGGGATGTTATGGCCGTATTATATGCACATTAATTTTTATAGTTTTATATAGAGAGGCCAAAACTCCGGGGTCGAAAATCTAATTTCGACCTTCAATTCCTTATAGTAGGCGCGGTATAGATTCGGCAGGGGCTTTTGTCGTCTCCGACGCCCTGCGCCAGATACCGCCAGCCGTATTTTTCATAATAACTCGTATGGTCGGTGCATATATACACCGCTTCGAAGCCGCTTTTGGCGGCTTCGAAGCGCGCGAATTCGAGCAGTTTTCCGCCGAGATCCTGCCCGCGCGCCGCTTTTTCCACATACAGCGCACAGACATAGGGAAACAGGTCGGTGCGGTCGACAAAGTCATTTTGAATCAATCCGCATCCGCCGACAATATTCTCATTTTCATCTGCGGCGACAAACCACTTCGGAAGCGGCCCGCCGTTTTCGTTCATGTCGGCAAAACTCTGTTCATACGCTTCACGCGCAATCCCCCATTTCGAGGCAAACCAACCGACCGCTTCATTCGTGAACTGCGGTCTGTCGGCAACACTAAATATCGTAATCATATCAATTTAAATTGCTACCGCTCGCCGGGAACAGAGCAAAATTCCGAAATTCTTTTCATACTGTTACCACTCACCCATGATCATTTTTCACCCTACACGCGCCTATGTTATCATAATCATGGTTTTTTGTCAATTCTGCTTGCTCTTTCACCCCAAATCTTTTATAATATTCTCAATTCTGCGTGGAGGTTTGACCATGAAAAAAATCGCATTTATCGGAGCCGGAAGTTTCGGCTTTACTCGCGGCCTTGTCCGCGACCTATTGACCTTTGACGCGTTCAAAGACGCGAATATCTGCCTGATGGACATCAACAAAGACCGCCTTTCTTACAGTGAAAAAGCGGCCCGGAAAATCGTCGCGGCAGGCAATTATCCGGCCACCATCACCGCAACGCTCGACCGCGCCGAGGCGCTCAAAGGCGCCGACGGCATCGTCATCACCATTTTGGCGGGCGGCCCCGAGATTTTCCGTACCGACATCGAGATCCCGAAAAAATACGGCGTCGATATCAACGTCGGCGATACGCGCGGTCCGTCGGGCATCTTCCGTTTTCTGCGCACCGCGCCCAAAATGCTCGAGATCCTGCGCGACGCCGAAAAATATTGCCCGAACGCCATCGTGTTGAATTATACCAATCCGATGGCGATGCTGTGCCGCTATCTGCAGAGCCAGACCAAGATGAACGTCACGGGCCTTTGCCATAGCGTACAGGGCACCGCGAGCATGCTGGCCCGCTGGATCGGCGCGCCGATGGACGAGATTACCTATACCTGCGCAGGCATCAACCATCAGGCGTTTTACATCGATTATAAATGGAACGGCAAAGATGCCTATCCGCTGATTAAAAAGGCGATGGAAAAGCCCGAGGTTTATAACGAAGAACTGGTCCGCAACGAGATGTTTTTAGCGCTCGACTATTATGTCACCGAGTCCTCCGGCCACAACTCCGAATATAACGCTTGGTTCCGCAAACGCCCCGATTTGATCGAAAAATACTGCACCCACGGCACCGGTTGGAACCCCGGCGAATACGCCTATATCCTCAAAGAATATTTCAAGCGCGAAGAAGACGGCAAGTGGATGAAGGATATGGATGACTGGATGGCCGAAGAAACCGTCGACCTCAAACGCGGCAACGAATATGCCGCCGCGATCTTCAACGCCATTTTCGGCGACCATACGCCCTATGAATTCAACGGAAACATCCGCAACTTCGGCGTCATCGACAACCTGCCCGAGGGCTGCTGCGTTGAAGCGCCGGTGCGCGCGGGCAAGGACGGCATTAAACCGTTCAGAGTCGGCAAACTTCCCGACCAACTTGCGGTACTCGTCAACACCAGCGCCCGCTGCGAAGAACTCGCGGTGCAGGGATGTATTGACGGTGACAAGCGCAAGATCTATCACGCCATCCTGTTTGATCCGCTGACCTCCGCGGTGCTGTGCCCCTCCGAAATCCAAGCCATGGTCGATGAGATGTTCGAAGCCGGAAAGGCCTACCTTGGCTACTTTAAATAGAATTCAAGTACAAACTAAAAATTTTAAAAATATAAAGTGAAATATCCTTAAAAAACAAGGGCGAACCACTGTGTTCGCTCTTGTTTTGTCATCATGAGCGGAGCGCAAAATACAGGAGTCGAAGAATCTCGGTACCACCATGCTTAATGAAGAAAAACCCTCGGTATTGTCACTTTAAACTTCTTTTTGCACTTTACCCTTGCAAAGCCTTTTTCCGCTGCGTTAAATTCGGTCTTTTAAAAACACGCACACATTGTCATTCCGGTCACAGGTGGCGAGCGCGATCATGATCACGCTCGCCGCATTCAGTTTCTTCAGCTCCTGCATCAGCCATTGCTCGTCCTTGCCGATCTCCCCGAGATTTTTATATAAAATTTTCCCGTCGATGATCAGCTCAACTTTCAGCGTATCCTGCGGCGGCTTCAGGTTCATATCCTGCGGTGTCAGCGGGCGCTTGTCCGCAGCCGGGAGAAAGCTGATCTCGCCGTTCGGTTCCAGCAGCGCCGTTTGAATGTCGGAGAGATCAAAATACCCCGCGGAGCGGACGCGGCACAAAAACTCGTTAATATCGATTCGTGCGTGCTTAAAATTCTCCATTAAAAATTTACCGCCGTCAAATAATATAGCCGGTTTTCCCGTGATGATTTTCCTGATCCAAATGGATTTGTCCGTCAGATAAGAAGTGAGGATGGGTACCAATCCGAACACGATCATTGCGGTCAGCGGGACTTCAAACTCCTTAAACCCCGATACCGCAAGCTCTGCGGCGATTGAGCCGATCGTGATCCCGTTGATGTAATCAAAAACCCCGAGCTGTGAAATCTGCCGTTTTCCCATCAGCCGGGTCAGGGCAAATAAAACAACCGATGCAATCAACGCCGTTCCGGCCGCTTTTAAAATCTCTCTCATCAGCTTCTAATCCTTTCAAGGTGTTCTCCGGTCATTATTTCCGAAATATTTTGAAATATTTTCAGAAATCTCTTGACAAGGATTTATTATTAATATATAATCCGAATAGAAATTGATTCCGAGAGGAAGGACGGACCATGAACAGGCGAAACACCATTCAGCGCGATTTGGTTTTGGAAGCGGTCAAAGCGCTCTCCAACCACCCGACACCGGAACAAGTCTATGTCTGTGTCAGCGCCCGTTTTCCCGGTATCAGCAAAAGCACCGTATACCGCAATCTCAATATCCTGTGCGATGACGGCGCTCTTCTGCGCATTCCGATGCCGAACGCCGCGGAACGCGTGGATCACAACATCGCCCCGCATTACCATGCGATCTGCCGCAATTGCGGCTGTGTTTCCGATGTCAGCATGCGGGCACCAGATTTGGCCGTAAATCCGCCGAAATGCAAAAATTTCGTAATCGAAGATATGGAGATTATTTTTACGGGAATTTGTGCGGATTGTAAATTGCAAATTGCAAAATAATTTATTTTAAAGGAGAGAATTGAAATGAAAGAACTCAAGGGCAGCAAAACCGAAAAGAATTTGATGGCGGCTTTCGCCGGAGAATCCCAGGCGCGCAACAAATACACCTATTTCGCTTCCAAGGCGCGCAAAGACGGTTATGAGCAAATCGCGAACATTTTCGAAGAGACCGCGGGCAACGAAAGGGAGCACGCGAAAATCTGGTTCAAACTGCTGCATGACGGCGGTGTCCCAGCTACTACAGAGAACCTTGCCGACGCTGCGGCGGGCGAACACTACGAGTGGACCGACATGTACGCCGGTTTTGCCAAAGACGCGCGCGAAGAGGGTTTTGCCAAGATCGCGGCTCTGTTCGAACTGGTCGCCAAAATCGAAAAGTCTCATGAGGAACGCTACCGCAAACTGCTTTCCAACATCGAGGGCGGCGTCGTGTTTTCCAAAGACGGTGACACGGTCTGGCAGTGCGGCAACTGCGGCCACATCGTGATCGGCAAAAAGGCCCCCGAGGTCTGCCCGGTCTGCGAACATCCCCAGTCGTTCTTCGCCGTCAGATGCGAAAATTATTAAAATAAAACCACATTGAAAAAGCGCCTTTCATGGGCGCTTTTTTATTCCCAAAAATACGGACAGCTATGATTCTACTGCATAAACAACCGGTCATCAATAATAGAATAGGGCCGCAGTACGGATGAATTCTTACTTGCTTTGCATCGCCTCAACCTGTCGTTTTTATTGCCGCCTTTTTCCGAAATCATATTTATCTCCGGTTTTTCGGGCTTTACCGCCGTAAAATCTCTTTTTAAAGGAATACTGTTTTGTAAAATTCGCGCATATTTAAAGTGTTGACAACCATCATAGGCGATAGTATAATGATTTTCGTCAATCGATTTTTGCCTGCGATAAACCCTTTATTTATATAATTCTATTTGGAGGAATCATTAATGGTATTCAACAAAATCCGCGAGATCATCTGTACCCAGCTCGACATCGAACCCGACAAAGTCACCATGGACGCCAGCGTCACCGATAATCTCGGCGCGGATTCTCTGGACTTGGTTGAGCTCGTGATGTCCATCGAGGAGGAATTTGACCTCGAAGTCCCGGATTCCGAGATCGAAAACCTCAAAACCGTCGGAGACATCGTGCGCTACATCGAAGCCAACTCCTGACTCAATTCGTTTAACAAAGGCGTCCGGCAATCGGGCGCTTTTTTGTTTATTTTTCCTTCTTGCCTACCTTTAACAAGGGAGGCAAAGTCGGAAGCGTGCGCTACGTTGCAAACGCGATGCAGGTTCTTAACGCGTTTGAGCCGCGGGAAACGTTTCGGTGGTTTCCCGATAGCATCAATGCCGGTCGTTTGTTGCATATATTGCCATTTTACTATATAATAAGGATATTCAGCGGATCGGAGGATGTTTATGAAAATTTTGGTCACGGGCGGCACCGGATTCATCGGCAGCCATACCATCGTCGAACTGTTAAACGCCGGTTACGAGGTCGTCAGCGTCGATAACTACAGCAATTCTTCCCCCACGGTCAACGACCGTATCCGGCAGATCACCGGTAAAAATTACGACTTTTATATGGTCGACGTCACCAACGAGACCATGCTCTCGACGATTTTTGCGCAACAAAAGATCGACTGCGTCATCCATTTTGCCGCTTATAAAGCCGTCGGGGAGTCGGTTTCGAACCCGATGAAATATTATAAAAATAACCTCAATTCCTTGCTTTCGGTGTGTTCCGCGATGCAAAAGAACGGCTGTAAACAACTCATTTTTTCTTCTTCCGCGACCGTATACGGCATCCCGAAATCGGTTCCGATCAGCGAAAATTTCCCGCTCTCCGCCATCAATCCCTACGGTCAGACAAAACTCTTTTCCGAATTGATGCTGCGCGAAATCCAGGGCGCAAACCCCGGCTGGTCGGTAGCTTTGCTGCGCTATTTCAACCCCATCGGCGCGCACCCGAGCGGTTTGATCGGCGAAAGGCCCAACGATATCCCGAACAACCTCCTGCCTTATGTGTCGCAGGTCGCAGCCGGAATTTTGCCGCGCCTGCAGATCTTCGGCGGCGATTACCCCACCCGCGACGGCACCGGGGTCCGCGATTATATCCATGTCGTCGATCTCGCGCGCGGCCATGTCGCTGCCATCGGCAAACTCACGGGCCGCAGCGGCGTCTATGTCTATAACCTCGGAACGGGCCGCGGCGAATCGGTGCTCGAAATCGTGCATGCGATGGAAAAGGCCTCCGGTAAAGAGATCCCCTATGATATCGTCGGACGCAGACCCGGGGACAGCGCCGAGAGCTACGCAGACCCCGGGAAAGCCGAGCGCGAACTCGGTTGGAAAGCTCAATACGACCTTGAAGATATGTGCCGTGACGCCTGGCGCTGGCAGCAATACTGCAAGGATCACAATCTTTAATGATTTTTATGAGCTGCAAATACGACATCAACCGCATTCTGGAGAGTGACCCGGCGGCAAAAACCGCAGCGCAGGTCTATTTTCTCTATCCGGGTTTTCGGGCGGTGCGCCGCCATCGGGTCGCGCACTGGCTCTATGAACATAAGCTTTACTTTCCGGCGTTTTGGTACGCCAAGACCACCCGCCGCCGCACCGGCATTGAAATCCACCCCGCCGCTAAAATCGGAAAAGGCCTGTTTATCGACCATGGCATGGGCGTCGTGATCGGCGAGACAGCCGAGATCGGTGACAACTGCACGCTCTATCAGGGCGTGACGCTCGGCGGCACCGGAAAACATACCGGTAAACGCCACCCGACATTAGGCGACAACGTAGTGGTCGGAACAGGCGCAAAAGTGCTAGGCCCGTTCAAGGTGGGCAATAACTCTAAAATCGCAGCGGGCGCTGTCGTGCTCGAAGAAATTCCCGAGAACTGCACCGCCGTCGGCGTCCCCGCGCGCATCGTCAAACGGGACGGCCAAAAAATCGTACAGGACCTCGACCAGATTCACATCCCGGACCCGGTCGCGCAGGAACTCTGCCGCCTGCAAATCGAGATCGACAACATCAAAAAGGAACTAAAGAAATGAAACTCTATAATACCCTAACCGCCGTAAAAGAGGAATTTATTCCGATTGAGCCGGGCAAGGTCAGGATGTACACCTGCGGCCCGACCGTCTATCATTTTGCCCACATCGGCAATCTGCGTACCTACATCATGGAGGACGTGCTCGAAAAGTACCTGCGTTTCGCAGGTTACGAGGTCACACGCGCCATGAACATCACCGACGTCGGCCACCTCTCGAGCGATGCGGACACCGGCGAGGACAAAATGCTCAAAGGCGCGAAGCGTGAACATAAGAGCGTTATGGAGATCGCGCAATTCTACACCGACGCGTTTTTTGCCGACTGCAAAAAGCTGAACATCAAAAAGCCCGAAATCGTCGTGCCCGCGACAAACTGCATCGACGAATTCATCAAGATCATTTCTTCTCTGATTGAAAAGGGATTTGCCTACGAGACCGGCGGCAACATCTATTTCGACACTTCCAAACTCGAAGAATATTACGTCTTTAATAAACAGGACGAAAAAGACCTCGCCGTCGGCGTGCGCGAAGGCGTTGAAGAAGACGAAAATAAGCGCAATAAAACCGATTTCGTATTGTGGTTCACCAAATCCAAGTTCGAAGATCAGGAACTCAAATGGGACAGTCCGTGGGGCCTCGGCTATCCGGGCTGGCACATCGAGTGCTCCTGCATCAGCATGAAAACTCTCGGCGAGCGGCTCGATATCCACTGCGGCGGCGTCGACAACATCTTCCCGCACCACACCAACGAGATCGCCCAGAGCGAGGCGTATTTGGGCCGCAAGTGGTGCAATTACTGGTTTCATGCGCACCACCTGAATACAAATGCAGGGAAAATGAGCAAATCTTCGGGCGAGTTTCTGACCCTTTCCGTCTTGCAAAAGCAGGGCTATGACCCTCTTGTCTACCGTTTCTTCTGCCTGCTTTCGCACTACCGCAAAACCCTGATGTTCTCCGACGAGGCGCTCGACAATGCCGTCTCCGCCTACGATAAACTCATTTGCAAAATTGCGGTCCTTAAAAAAGAGGGCGCAATCGACGAAACCGCCGTTGAAAAATTCACCGCCCAATTTTCCGAGGCGATGGAAAATGACCTTAACACCTCGCTCGCGGTCACGGCGATCTACGATGTGCTCAAATCTGAATCAAACGGCGCGACCAAACGCGCTCTCCTCGCAAAATTCGATACGGTTCTGTCTCTCGGCCTGCTCGAAGCCGCCGAAAAACACGCCTTATCCCAAGCCCCCTGCGAACGCGGTGACGATGCGGATATCAAGACACAGATCGATCTGCGCGCGGCCGCCAAGAAAGCCAAAAACTTTGCCGAAGCCGATCGCATCCGCGACGACCTTAAGTCCCGGGGGATTCTCCTCATCGACACCCCCCAAGGAACGACGTTTTCAAAAATTTAAAATTGTTCCCCGCACGTTTAGAAAGGACTCTTACTTATGCTCTTGATGTTCGACATCGGAAATTCCAACATCACCATCGGCGCTTATGAAGGGGACAACCTTTTGTTTGTGTCGCGCCTGCAAACCGACACACGCCGCATGACCGACCAATATTTCGCCGAAATCCGCGAAATTTTAAAACTGCACGAAGTGACCTTGCAGGCGGATGGCGCGGTCATCAGTTCGGTAGTTCCGCAGCTGACTTCTGTGTTTGCCGACGGTATCCGAAAATATCACGGTGTCGAGCCGATGGTCATCGGCGCGGGCCTTAAAACAGGGCTCGATATCAAAATCGAAAATCCGGCCCAGATGGGCGCGGATATGGTCGCGTCCGCTGTCGGCGCGCTGACCGAATTCAAACCGCCGATCATCATTTTCGACCTCGGTACCGCCACCAAGGCGACGGTCGTGTTGTCAGGCAACCGTTTCATCGGCGGCATGATCGCCCCGGGGGTTCAGATTTCGCTCGACGCGCTCTCCTCGCGCACAGCCCAGCTGCCGCACATCGACTTGAAAAAGCCCAAAAAGGTCATCGGAGACAACACCATCGACTGCATGCGCTCGGGTATGATCTTCGGCACCGCCGCAATGATGGACGGCATGATTGACCGCATGGAGGAAGAACTCGGTCAGAAATGCACGGTCGTCGTGACCGGAGGGCTCTCCGACACCATCTCCGGCTGCTGCCGGCATGCACTCAGCCTGCGCCCGAATTTGATCCTGCAGGGTCTTTTGACCATCTACAACATTAATACATTGTCAAAAAACCGCACATAGGAACGAAAAATATCGGTTGACAGGCAAAAAAAACTCCATATAATAAACTCATACGGAAAATCGTCTTACAGACATTTTTGTTGACGATTGATCCACGACCGGACGCCTGTCCGGACAGCGTCCCACCGCCATCCATAGCGGGGGACAGCAAGGAGGAATTTTCATGCGCAATCAAAAGGTATCTTATCTGACGCGCCTTGCGGTGCTCGTCGCCATCATCGTCGTGCTGACTGTCCTGAACATCGGGTTTATTCCGATCGGGCCGATTGTCGCGACGATTTATCATCTGCCGGTCATCATCGGCGCAATCATTCTCGGTCCGACTGCCGGTTTGATTCTCGGCGGATTCTGGGGACTGCTCGGTTTCATTCTCGCGCTGACGGGCAGCACGACCGATATTGTGGCGCTCACCATCATCCAGCAAAGTCCGCTGATCTATTTTGTAATCGCGTTTTTCCCGCGCCTCGTCATGGGCGGTCTTGCGGGTCTGACCTCACGAGGTTTTGAGAAGGTGTTTAAAAAGCGCCGTTACCTCGGTTATGCGTTTACCGGCGCACTGGGTTCATTGTACAATACGATTTTTTACCTCGGCGCGCTCTGGCTGCTCGCCGCTCCGGTGATCGCAGATATTTATAAAATTTCGCTTACCGCCGTCGGCGGCGTCGTCATCGGCGTCGCGACCACGAACGGCCTGGTCGAGGCAGGCGTCGCCGCGATTCTGGTCTCGGCAATCTGCACCGCTCTGACAAAGTTTCTTCCCTATCAATCGACACAGAAAGAAAAAGCCTGAACCGATAAAACAAAACCCCTGCGAACCGATTCTTCGCGGGGGTTTTAAAATGGCCTGTCCGGTTCATCCATATCAGTTAAGGAGGTCTCCCGTGGGAAAAATCTACAAGCTGTTCGTCGTCGACAAGCTCGGTGTCTTGGACCGCATCGTCGGTATCATCCGCCGCTGCGGTTGGAACATCTCGGTGCTGATCACCTTTGAGGCCGAGCCGGGAAAATCCGTCATGATCATCAAGCTCGACAAAGGTCAGATCGACGACGCGCTGACCAAGCGGCTCGAGGATATCGAGAGCATCTACAGCATCGCCATCGAAGACGACACCATCACCCGAAAAATCGCAGAATTGGGGGTTTAAATATGCTTGTTTTAGCCATCAATCCCGGTTCGACATCCACCAAAATCGCGGTCTTTGACGAAAACCAGCGCCGGATCGTCGAAAAGACCATCTATCACAATACCGCCGAAACCGGCGTCCATAACGGCATTTTGGCGCAAAAAGACATGCGCATGCAATACGTCCTCGACACGCTTAAAGAAAACGGCATCACCCCCGAATCGCTCACTGCCGTCGTCGGGCGCGGCGGCATTCTCAAACCCATCGATTCGGGCACCTATCTAGTCAACGAAGCTATGATAAAAGATCTGAAAAGCGCTTCGGCGCTCGTGCACGCGTCGTCGCTCGGCGGCATCATCGCGTTTGAGATGGCGCAGAATTACGGTATGCCCGCCTATGTGGTAGACCCGGTCGTCGTCGACGAGATGGACCCCTGCGCCAAGCTCTCGGGCATTCCGGGCATTGAGCGCCGCAGTGTCTTTCACGCATTGAACACCAAACAGGTCGCCCGCCGCGCCGCAAAAGAATTGAATATCGACTATGAAAACGGCCGGTTCATTGTGGCGCACATGGGCGGCGGGATCACGGTCGGCGCGCATATGTACGGCAGGGTGATCGACGTCAACGACGGCCTTGCGGGCGAGGGCCCGTTCACCCCCGAACGCTGCGGCGCAATTCCCGTAGCCCGCATCATCGATATGTGCTACTCGGGCAAGACCAAAGAGGAGATGATGCGTTTTGTCTCGGGCGGCGGCGGTCTCTCCGCTTACCTCGGGACAAACGACCTGCGCGAAGTTGAGCAGATGATCAAGACCCAGGACGAATTCGCCGCTTTGGTGATGGATTCGATGGCCTATCAGGTCGCCAAGGAGATCGGCGCGATGTCGGCGGTGCTCGAAGGCCGCGTCAACGCCATCGTCCTCACCGGCGGGCTTGCCTATTCGAACCGTTTTACGGGCGCCATCAAGCGACGAGTTGACCTCATCGCCCAGGTGCTGGTCTACCCGGGCGAAGACGAGATGCTCGCCCTCTCCTCCGGAGCGCTGCGCGTTCTCAAAGGCGAAGAGCGCGCAAAAGAATATAAATGGTAATTATAGATACCGAAAAGTAGGGCGGGACGCATCGAACCGCGTTCGTTTCATCCCGCCGAAAAGGCCGACTTTGGCGGCCTTTGTTTTATCATCCTGAGCGCAGTCGAAGGATCTTGTTATCAACAAGTGCACGGGGAGAAGTTTCAATAAGCCTTTATGAGTCCATTCCCGGAGTGTCGCGGGCGAAATACTTCGGAACTGACTTTATAACCTCTGCCTGTGCCAATATTTCCGTTCCAGTCCCCGATACTGTACTGCCTCGGCAATATGGTCGGGCTTGATGGCCTCGCTTTCGTCGAGGTCTGCAATGGTGCGCGCCACTTTGAGCAGTCGGTCATGTCCGCGCGCCGATAACCCCAGCCGGTCGAACGCGCGGTGCATCAGCTCGTCTGCTTTCGGTTCAAGCGCGCAATATTGCTCGAGCAGGGCGGGAGTCATATCTGCGTTGCTTCGGACGGCGCCGCCGAACCGTTCCCTCTGAATCTCCCGCGCCTTCAAGACGCGCTTTGCGATTTCCGCGCTTTTTTCTTCGCCCGATTTCGAGGAAAGCTGTTCGTATTCCACCTGCGGTACCTCAATATGGATGTCGATCCGGTCGAGCATCGGCCCGGACAATTTCGCCAGATACTTTTCGACGGCGCTCACTGAGCAGATGCACTTCTTGCTGGGATGCCCGAAAAAGCCGCAGGGGCAGGGGTTCATCGCTGCAACCAGCATCATGTTGCATGGAAACCGCACGCTGCCGCTTGCCCGCGAGATCATCACCGTGCCGTCCTCGATCGGCTGGCGCAGCACTTCCATGGCCTGCCGGGAAAACTCCGGGAACTCGTCCAAAAACAATACGCCGTTATGCGCGAGCGAAATCTCGCCGGGTCCCGGAATTTTGCCGCCGCCTGAAAGCCCTGCGGTCGAAATCGTGTGGTGCGGCGCCCGGAAAGGCCTCGTCTTGATCAGGCTTGCGCCGCCGTGCAACTGCCCGGCAAGGGAGAAAATCTTCGTCGTTTCAAGCGACTCGTCAAGGGTCATCGGCGGCATGATGGTCGGAATCCGCTTTGCCAGCATACTCTTTCCGCTGCCCGGGGGCCCGATCATCAGCACGTTGTGCGCACCGGCCACCGCGATTTCAAGCGCCCGTTTGGCTTCATATTGCCCTTTGACTTCGGAGAAATCCAAAAATGCGCTTTCTGAAGTATTTTCATCCAAGAATACGGCGGATTCAATCTGCGGCCCGCCTTTTAAATGCGCATAAATCTGATTGACGCTTTTCGCCGGATACACGGTGATGCCCTCAATTGCGCCGCCCTCGTCGCGGTTGCCTTCGGGGATGAACACGTTTTGATAACCAGCTTCCCGCGCCGCAATCAGCATTCCGACAATGCCGCGCACCGGGCGCAGTTCACCGTCAAGAGAGAGCTCACCGATAAAGGCGTTTTGTTTGGCGTCGAATTCGATCTGCCCGCTGTCAGCCAAAATCGCCATCAGAATCGGCAGATCATAGACCGGTCCGGCTTTTCTGACGTCGGCGGGTGAAAGATTGACCACATAATGACCGATCGGCATCTCAAACCCGCTGTTTCGTATGGCCGCCCGAACCCGTTCTTTCGATTCCTGTACGGCAGCATCGGGCAGTCCGACGACGTCAAACGAAAACATGCCTCTGGCATAATCCGCTTCTACCCGGACTACATAGCTGTCCATCCCGAAAGTGCCGAAAGAAAAAACAGAGAACAAATTTTTCACCCTCCCGTATCAAGCCGATAATTATTATAAAAGTGAACAGCGGTATTTGCTGCGAGAAGCAGATTGAAAAACGCCGCGATTAAGTCTTTTGCGATGCGCAGACTGTATCTTTTTCATTCATCCTTTTTCCGTTTCAAAATCCATTTCGTAATCTCCGAAAACGGAAGTACGCAGACCGCGGCGGCAAGTGCCAAAAACGGGTAGGGAGCTCCTGGCTCAAGCAGCAGATATCCAAACAGCGCAAAAGCCCAAAAAGTTCCGGTTACCGATATTAAGAGCCCTCTGTTTGAAAAGATTGCGCTCCCGAGAAGTGTCTTTTCATCACAAAAGCACAGCCCGGCAATGCAGGTGCCGCAGGCAAGGGCTATAAAACTTCCGGCTCTTTCGGAACCTGCGCCCAGAAACGAACATCCGATCGAGGCGCCGGTTAAGTAAATCGAAACCAAAAGCGCATGCATCGCAGTACGTCGGTTGTATTTCGCGCCCGGACTCACCAACACTCCTTTAAACTCCTGCCTCTGTATTTTCGGAATCAACAGAAACTTTACCGCAGCGAAAACGAGCAGCGCAGCCGCCTGTTCAAATGCTGCTCTTCCGGATAAAAATATTATAATCAACGTCGAAAAAATCGCACCCGCGGCGGCTGTGCCGAACAGCGCACTGTTTTTTACGGCTGTGATACAGCGCCGGGACTTTTTTACCGCATCCGAAAATTCACGGTTGGTATCGGCTGAAAGCACCAGCCCGGCGTGGTTTCGGATCATATCGCAGGCGTCGGACGCCGCTACCCCCAGATCGGCAGCTTCCAGAAGATTATTTTGGGCGCATTCCGAACCAATCACCGAGACGTTTTCCCCGCGCGACCGGCAGCTCTTGATAATTTTGATGCAGTCGCGCACCGAACAGTCCGCATAAGCTCTGACAGCAGGGTCGGCGATATTTGCCTCGCTCGCCGCTGCTACTTTTTCGTCAGCGCACAAGACGCCGAGCGCTCGCCCGTAGGCCTCGGTCACCGTCTTGCTTTTCGCCGTCAAAATAACCGGAGTGATCCCGTTTTGATAAAGGTCGTCACAATATTGCGTCAATCCGGCTGAAAGTTCGTTTTGAACGGCAATCATTCCGGCTGCCATAAATCCCTCCGGTTCCGATTCGGTGTCGGCGCGCAGTTTTTTTACGGCAACAACGATGACCTCCGCAGCGCCTCTCTCCATGTCCGCAGCGGCTTCTCTGGCATCGAGCAGCGGTTCGTCACAGTGGATTAAAAGAGTTTCCGCGCTTCCGACCGCGACCGCGAGCTTCACTTTACCGTATATAACCGCAGCCGCGGTGATCTCACCGTCGCTCGTCCCGAGCGCCCGGTTAAAATCCGAAAACAATTTAAAAAGACCGCCGTTTTCCTCAACCGCAGTCAAAATTGCCTTGGTTTTTGCGTCCCTGCCGCGATAGACCGGAACATCGTCACCGTCAAACTCACATCCTAATCCAAGCGCCGCAAGCCGAAGCACCGCTGCCTGATCTTCATCGTTCGGGTCATAATTTTTAGCGCCTAACTGTGTCCATACCTTGACGACTCTCATTCGCTTTTTGGCGTATAATACATCGATGTCCGAGCAGACCATCGAAATTTCGGCACATTTCTCGATATCCGCGGGATTGCGGAAGGTCATCCCGCTCCCGGCTGATTCAAGCGCCTCGGCGCAGAGGCCGGAACGCATATCCGCTGCAGGCCCAAAATTCAACGCAATTCCCACCGCAAGAAAAACCGTAGAAAACGCTCCGGAATAAGTCAGGGCATCGGGGAAAAACTTCGGAAGCAAAAGCGCCGCCGTGCCCAAAATGGATGCCGTCACCGCAAACGTGGTTTGATTACTGTAAAACATCTTTTCAAGAGGCGAGCGTTTTTCGGGAGTCGATACTGTCCTGGAACGCAGCCGCGCGAATTCGGTGCGTTTTCCGGTTTCGGTCACGATCGCCAACGCGTTGCCCTCGGTCACGCCACAGCCGCAATAAATCATATTGGTGCGCTCGTCAATCGGATCATCCTCGCGCACCGCCGACATTTGATCTTTTTTAGTGAGTCTTCCCACGCCGAATAATGCCGATTCGTCACAGAACAGATTAGAACTTGCCACAAGCCGCGCATCCGCCGGAATCACGTCTCCCGCTGTGACGAAAATCAGATCTCCCGGCACCAAAACCTCGGCATGGGCCTCAAGACGATTTCCGTCCCGAACCAGCGTCGCCCGCTGCCGTATCGAGCCCGCCAACTGCATCCGGATCTGCCGCTCGCGTCCGTTTCGAATCAGAGAAAATACCAGATCCGTTAACGCAACGGCCACGATCAAAACCGCCCAAATCGCCTTTCTGTCCGCAATCGCGCAAAAGGCCGCCGCGACGGCGAAAACCAACGTCCCCGGGCGCAGCGCAGCTTTTAAAATCGGGTTTTTATCCGGCTTCAAAGCCGGTTCATATCGGTTCCGCCCATATTTTTTGGCACGCTGCCTCGCCGCCGCCGAAGTCAGTCCCACGGCGGTGTCGGTCTTGAGCTGAGAAGCGACCTCAGAGAGCGTGATATCATGCCATCCCATAAAGGCCTCCTTTCGACAGTAGCGGCGGCTGCCGCAAACAAACGCGGGAAGTTATCTGCTTGCCGCTCTGAAACGGCCCGGCTCGTCAGCGGTAAAATGAAAAAGGACTCTTTATTCTGCGGTTTTATTGCCGGATTTCCATATCGCACCCGGCAATCAGATTAACGCCGGTACCGAGCAAGTTTTCAACGATTACATCACCTGCTTTGACCGGAGCTTTTGCGACAATGCCGTTCGTCGCGGCTGCACATGCTGACATCGTCGATTTCGGAATCGTGCGGTCGGTCTTGACCGGAAGGCGTTTTCTTGCCGCACCCTCCAAAATCACGGTCGTGGTTAGGGTTCTCCGGGGATCTCTCACCTCCTGCGCGCCGTAATCCGAACCCCGGGAACAGGAGTTGCCCGTGACTTTAAAGGTCTTTTCATCCACTTGCAGCGTGCAGCCTTTCGGGCAGACGATGCAGGTCAGTTCTTTCATACCGAAGCCCCCTGATCCGAAACCGTTCTCGCGCCGACGGTGATGATCTTGCAGCCCTTGAGCTTATCCGGAGAAATCACGATCCGCTCCATCTCACCGGGAGCCATCCGATCTCGTTTAAAAGTCATCATCTCGTTGTTTTCGTCAGTAACAAAGATTTCACTTTTTTTATAGACCCGGTTCACCCGGAAAAACACCGTAACGGGCTTTTTGCAGTCTTTTGAGATCCGCTGCGGCACGGTATATCCGACTCCGGAGCCGTTTTTAACTAAAATAAATCCGCCCTTTTCGCACACTCCGTTTTTCAAGTACTCCGCCGCCGCTTTTCCGGCTTTTTCGCCCTCGGCGCTCACAAAATCCACGAGATCATGCACATGCAGCACATTCCCGCAGGCAAAAATCCCCTCGGTTTCGGTCTGCATATTCTCGTCCGCCACTGCGCCGTTAGTACGCGGGTCAAGCGCCACCCCGGCGGTCTTGCTGAGCTCGTTTTCGGGGATCAACCCGACCGATAACAGCAAGGTATCGCAGTCGATATTAAATTCGGTTCCGGTCATCGGCGTCCGGTGTTCGTCGACCTTGGCAACCGTCACCCCCGAGACCCGCGCGTTTCCGTGCACTTTCGTGACCGTGTGCGACAGATACAGCGGGATGTTGTAGTCCTCCAGACACTGCACCACGTTTCGGGTCAGCCCGTTTGAATAAGGCATCAATTCGACAACTGCCTCGACCTTTGCTCCTTCCAGCGTCATACGCCGCGCCATAATCAGCCCGATGTCGCCCGACCCGAGAATGACGGCCTTTTTGCCGACCATATACCCCTCGATGTTGATATAGCGCTGCGCGGTCCCGGCGGAAAAAATCCCGCTCGGCCGGCTGCCCGCCAGCGAAATCGCGCCTGCGGTGCGCTCCCGGCAGCCCATCGCCAAAATAATCGCATCCGCCGTGAACGACTGGTATCCGGACTCTTTTCCGACCGCGTCAATGTGTCTTTCCGGCGAAATCGACAGCACCATCGTGTCGCATAAAATTTCAACGCCGGTTTGTTTTAACAGTTCAAGGTCCCGCTGCGCATATTCCGGCCCGGTCAGTTCTTCACGAAAACGGTGCAGTCCGAAGCCGTTGTGGATGCACTGCGGCAGAATCCCGCCGGGCACGCTCCCGCGTTCCAAAATCACGATATCACGGATTCCGTTTTCCCAGGCAGCTTTGGCCGCGGCCATACCCGCCGGGCCCGCACCGATCACGGCAAGCTGAACCTTTTTTAAATTCATTCTCATTTTCCGGTCTCTTTGGTCGGCCCGGTCACGATATAAGAGCCCGCCTTTTCCTTTTCGACTTTTTCATAGGGGATGCCCAGTTCGCGCGAGATCAATTCATGCACGAGCGGCGAACAGAATCCGCCCTGACAGCGCCCCATACCTGTCCCGCAGCGACGTTTCACACCGTCAAGCGTCTTCGGCGGAATCGGAGAATGCAGGGCATCCAACACTTCGCCCTCGGTGATCGTGTTGCAGCGGCAGACAATCCGCCCGTAAGAGGGATTCTTTGCGATCAATGACTTTCGCTCCGTTTCATTCGCCGAGGCAAACCGCACCTTTTTCCGGGTTGTAACAACCTCATTTTTCGGCTTCATTTCCAGCCCGAATCCGCGGATCATACCGGGCAGATCGAGCGCGATTGCCGCTGCCGAGGTCAGCCCCGGCGATTTCATACCCGCGATGTTGATGAAGTTTTCGGATTTGTTATCCGGCCCGATGATGAAGTCGCCCCGGTCGCTGTAAGCCCGCAGCCCCGCAAAATTACGGATATTTTCACGGTAGTTGACCGCGTCGGTGTCGACATCGGCGCGTTCTTTGACATAAGAAAGCGCGTTTTTGTCGGTGCCGAAGTCGATGCGCGACAACTGCGCCGCCGCATCGGGCCCGACCAGCAGGTTTCCGGTGACCGTCGGCGAGATCAAAACGCCTTTCCCGGCCGCCGACGGGCATTGAAACATCACATGCGAAAAAACATTGCCCTGTGAGCGGTCGAGCAGATAATACTGACCCTTGACCGGTTTGATCTCAAATTTTTCCGCGCCCGCCATTTCGGCGATCTTATCGGAAAACAGTCCCGCGGCATTGATTACGCAGCGCGCCGCAATCGTTTTTTCTTCGATTGTAATTTTCCAAACCCCGTTCTCCCGCTTCATCCCGGTCACAGGGCTGTCTAATCTCAGTTCGCAGCCGTTTTTTACGGCGGTCTCGGCGAACGCGAGACACAGATCCCACGGTGAGACAATCCCGGCCTCAGGCGCCCAAAGCGCTTCAACTGCGCTGTCCGACAGATTCGGCTCCATCCCGTGCAGCCGCTCTTTTCCGATCAGTTCGACATTTACCCCGTTTTGTATTCCGCGCCGATAAAGTTCCCCCAGCGTCTTTTGGTCCGCATCGTCAAACGCGACGACCAGAGAACCGATCTGTTCATATTCGACCGAAAGCTCTTTTGCGAGTTTTGGCATCATTGCCGCGCCTTTGACGTTATATTTCGCCATCAAGGTGCCCGGTTCGGCGTCGAATCCCGCATGGATAATCCCGCTGTTTGCCTTGGTCGTGCCCATAGAGACGTCGGGTTCGCGCTCGATCAAAACTGACGAAACATCATATTTCGACAATTCAAAGGCAGCCGCACATCCGCAGACACCTGCGCCGATGATCGCGATGTCGTAAGATTTGCTCATAAACGCCTCCGAAACTATCATTGCTGATTAAATATTATACAATATTTTGGCGCATTATGTAAATACTATCTGATGAAATTATGCCGACTTTTCGGTTGAATGAGGTGTTTTTTTGCGCAGAACCGGCAAATTTTCGTTGATTTTTGACCATACTCCCCGTGTCGAATCCACCGGCACGATTGTGGGCAAAAAAGAGGCCGACGGGCCGCTCGGGCGGTGGTTCGATATTAAAAGCGACGATTCTTATTTCACCCAGAAAACCTGGGAGCAGGCCGAGGCGATTATGCAGCAGACGGCGCTGCTCAAAGCCCTTGAAAAAACCGGGCTTGATGCCTCGTCGCTCGATATGGTCTTCAGCGGCGACCTCGAAAACCAGTGCATCGCCTCGAGTTTCGGGGTAAAAGCCCTCTCGGTCCCGTTTGTGGGCCTTTACGGAGCCTGCTCAACGATGGCGCTGTCGCTTGCGCTGGCGGGGTTATTTATCGAAAGCGGCGCGGCGGGCAGGACGGCCGCGGTGACATCCTCCCATTTTTGCACCGCCGAAAGGCAATATCGTTACCCGCTCGAATACGGAGGGCAACGGCCTCCGACCGCGCAATGGACCGTCACCGGAGCAGGCGCGGCAATCATCGCCTCGGATGAATCCTGTCAAAACCGGGGCGCTCCGGTTTTAAAAGCGGCAAGATTCGGCGTCATCACCGAACTCGGCATCAAAGATATCGGCAATATGGGCGCAGCGATGGCTCCCGCCGCCGCCGAAGCAATCTCGGGCTTTTTGTCGGATACCAACCAGACACCGGATGATTTTGATTTGATTTTGACCGGCGATCTCGGTGAACTCGGTTTGGCTATGACCCGCCGGATCTTAAAAGATGATGTCTCGATACCGTTGAGAAGATTAAGGACTGTGGCTGCATGATCTATGACAATTCCGAAAAAAAATTCGGATGCGGCGGTTCGGGCTGCGGCTGTTCGGCTTCCGTGCTCAATTCGATGATCTATGCAAAACTCTGCGAACGAGAACTGAAAAGCGTATTATTCGTCGGCACCGGCGCTCTGATGAGTCCTGTCAGCGTCTTTCAGGGCGAGGTTATTCCGGCGGTCGCTCATACCGTCCAGTTTGCCTCAAAATCGTAAAATACGGAAAGGGACAACCCTATGTTTTTAAAATATCTGACGGTCTACGCGGTGGGCGGAATGATCTGCCTGATCTGCCAGATTCTGATTGACAAGACCAAGATTACGCCCGCCCGGATATTGGTTACCCTCATCGGCCTCGGCGTGTTGCTCGCGGCCTTCGGGTTTTCCGACGCGGCGGTCGACGCGGTGGGTGCGGGCATCACCGCGCCGATCATCGGGTTCGGCATCACACTTGCGAACGGCGTCAAACAGGCGGTTTCGGAAAAGGGCGCATTGGGCGTTTTGACAGGAGGGCTGACAGCGACATCGGCGGGAATCGCGGCAGTCATCGTTTTCGCCTTTTTGGCGGCGGTTCTTTCCAAACCGCGTGAAAAATAAATCGAAAGCCCGTTTATAAATAAAACTTTTCATCGTATCGAATATCCCGTCGTTATCCGGAAAAAATAGGTACGAAAATCGGTTATTTCGTCCGCAGACGGGAGAATATGGATATGGTAAAGGGAGTCAATAAGCAGGTCATCGAAGTAGTGGATACCGGCAGCCGCTATTTTGAGCGGGCGATTTTAATCGTCAATCCGAAAAATATTGCCGACCAGACCCGCATCTACGACGAGGCGGCGCGCATTTTTTCCAAAAAAGAAGAGTTACCGCCGCCGAGAAAACTCGTTTTCCCCGCGATTTGCAAAATGGCGGGTTTCACGGCACTCGGTGCCGCTATTGCAGGCATCCTGATCAAAGTGCTCTGATAAAGCCAAAAACGCCTCCCGTTCGCAGTTTCTCATGCGGAACGGGGGGCTTTTTCGGTTTTATCGAATGCCCGATGAGCCTTATTTCGAGGATGCCGAACTTGACATTGAACTGACCGGGCTTACCGAAGAACTGGTCAGCGGGCTGGTCATCGGACTGGTCAGAGGGCTCGTCATGGAACTTGTCAGCGGGCTGGTGACCATACTCGGAACGCTGCTCATCACCGAACTTGGGCGGTAAGAGGATACCCGGCTCGAAGCCGAACTTGTATTGCCCTTTGCGCAAGCCGTAACGGCCGCACATATCGCCGCGACAACCGCGATATACAAAAGTTTTTTCATTTTTCCCTGTTCCTTTTCTTTTCGATCGATTGACGCGAGGGTTCGCGTCCCGAATATTTTCTGCTGTAAACCGCGAAATATTTGTGTTAAAACTTTACATGAACCGCTTGAATTGTTATAATAAAAACTGCAAACGCCTAACAAATTTTCGGTCGGTTTTTCGTTTCAAAAAAATTCCCCGGATCTAAAAATATTACCAGAGAAAATTACAAATAAAAACCGAAAGGATTTGATTTTTTGAAAATTAAAACCGAAAACGGCTATGTGATTCCTTCACGCGATACGGTGTTTTCCTATAACGGCTGGCCGAGTGTCTGCCGGGGGCCGAAAGGCGATTTGATTGCGGTCTGTTCGGGCCTTCGGCTCGCGCATGTCTGCCCGTTCGGCAAGGCGATCTTATGCCGCAGTTTTGATGAGGGAAAGACCTGGACCCGCCCGCAGATCATCATCGATACCCCGCTCGATGACCGCGACGCCGGCGTGACGGTCTTCAACGGCGACAAAATCATCGTGACCTCTTTTAATCATTATATCCGTATTCAAAAGGATTTTCCGTGCGACAATCAATTTGCCGAGACCATGAAAAACGCTTATTTTTCCGAAAACCGCATCACCGGTGAGCTTGAAAAAAGATTTTACGGCTCCACTTATGCCGTCAGCGAAGACAACGGAATCACCTGGAGTGAAGTTCGCCATGCGCCCGTCACCGCGCCGCACGGTCCCTGCGCGCTCAAAAACGGCGGTCTGCTCTATATGGGCAACCCCAAGGTCTACGAGGAACAAAAACAGCTCACTCCCGAAAAAAACGTTCTTGAAGTCTGGTTCAGCCCCGACGGCGGGAATTGGGAAAAATATGCCGCGATTGAAAACCCGCGGAAGGGTTTATACTTTTGTGAAGCGCACATCGCCGAACTGCCCGATCACACGCTGCTTGGCACCATCCGCGTGCAGGGCGAACTGAAAAACGGCAATTACAGCGAACGTGTCTTTTGCGTCTATCAGACCGAATCCGCCGATGGCGGTAAAACGTGGACAGCGCCGCACAAAACCGTCGAATTCGGTTCGCCTCCGCAGGTGCTTGTGCATTCATCGGGAACACTGGTACTGGTCTACGGTTATCGCCGCGAACCCTTCGGCGAGCGCGCGAAGATTTCAAACGACGACGGAAGGACCTGGAGCGAAGAACTCATTCTGCGCGACGACGCGCCGAATTCCGACCTCGGTTATCCGGCCTCGGTTGAACTGAAAGACGGCCGCATCCTGACGCTTTATTATCAAAAGCACGACATCCAAACCCCGCCCGAAATCATGTACTCAATCTGGGAAATTCCTGCGATGTAAGGCCGAATCGCCGCGCATTTCTGGGGGGAGGCGTCGCTTTTTTTATCTTTTCGATTATAACCAAAAACCCCCGCCGCCCGAAACGGGCGGCGGGGGTTTGTTTATTGCGCTATCGGTCTTCCTTTTTGTCAGGCTTATCCGAGCCGGCCGTTTCGCCGGTCTCTGATTCCGCTTTTTCCCCTTTTTCTGATGCATCCGCTGTTTTTGCGGCCGCGGCTTCTTTTTTCATTTTTCGGGTCGGTTTCAATACCAGTTTGTCGAGGAAATCGTAGAACGGTTTTTCAAAGATCCACAGCAAAATGCCGATTACGAACAAGAAAATGCCGATAAACTGCGAGGTCGATAGCGCTCCGACATTGCCGCGGATCGTATCTTCCCGGAAAAATTCCAGCACGAACCGAACGATTGAATATAAAATAAGATATAACGCAAGCCCGAGCGGCCGTTTTTTGTTTCTCAGCAAGAGCAGCATAATGCCGAAAATGGCGAAGTTGCAAGCTGCCTCGACCAGCTGCACCGGCAGAATCATATCGGCCGTGATGCAGACGTCGCCGTAACAGCATCCCGCGAAAAAGCAGCCGATGCGCCCGAACCCCTGCGCAAGCGGAATCGCGGGCATGATGATGTTGACAAAGTCTGAAACTTTCTGCCGTTCGTCATGCAGATACCAGATGACCGCAATCGCGCCGCCGATCAGACCGCCGTAAAACACAAACCCGGACAGTATGTAGTCCTTGAAAAACTCCCCGAATGTAATTGTGCCGCCGATATTTCCGATCGCCGTGATCATCCGTCCCGCAACCGTGATCCAATAGAGCACCTTCGCCAGAATAAATCCGCCGACGAGTGCCCAGACCGACAGATAGAAGACGTCGGTCTTGAGCCCGGCGTTTTTAGTCCGTATTTTCACCGTGAAAAGCGCGGCGAAAAATCCGATCAACACCATCACGCCGTAGGTTTGGATGTGCAGTCCGAGCAAATTGATTTCCGGATACATAAAAAGATTCCTTTCAAATCAGATTTGTTTTCATACTTTCTTATTCAACCGGCAGCCTGCGTCATCGCACAAGCTCCGGTACGAACTTCAGATAATCCGCCGAGATCAACCGGAACTCGATGCCTTCATGCGGCCCGGTCATGGCCTTTTTATGGCTCTGTGCATGCAGATGGCCGTAATAACACCGTTTGATGCCGTTTTCAATCAGCACGTCCATGATCTCATTGCAGCGGTATTCTCCGTAGAGCGGGGGATAGTGCAAAAAAACCACGGGTTCCAATCCTGTTTTTTTTGCCGCTTCAACCGACATCCGCAGCCGCCCGACCTCGCGGTTTAAAACTTTTTTATCGGCGCTGTCGGCGAGGTCATAAAACCACCCGCGCGTCCCGCATACGGCGATATTCCCGGCGGCCTCGGCGCTGTTGTGGATGAATTTGATCGTCGAAAACCCATTCAAAGCCAGAAACTCATTCATCTTTTTGACGGTGTTCCACCAATAATCGTGATTGCCTTTCATGATATACTTTGTTCCGGGCAGCGCGTTGACAAACGCAAAATCGGCTTTCGCCCGGGCAAGGTCCATCGCCCAGCTGATGTCGCCCGGGAGCACAACGAAATCACTGTCCCTGATGAGTTTATTCCACGAAGCTTCGAGACGGCCGGTATAATCGTTCCAGCCGCCGAAGATATTCATCGGTTTATCAACCGAAAACGAAAGATGCAGATCCGCTATCGTAAAAACGCCCATGTAGCCCCCAGAAAAATGTCCGTGATGTTATTTTAGCATACATAAATAAGCCCGTCAAATCGCACAATAAAACAGGAGTTCCCCGAAACGGAACAGAAAAACGCGAAAGGAACAGGCCGATATGGAATACACGGAAAAAACCCCCGGCGGGGACAAAATTGACTGCGGGGTGCAAAACTGTATTTATCACAGCGGTAAGAAGGAATGCAGCGCGAAAGCCATCAAAGTCGGGCCGGGTGCCGCAAAACGCAGCGAACAGACCTTCTGTGACACCTTTAAATCCCGTGAATCCGGTGAACCGCCGTAGCGAATAAATATTTTGAGTCAAAAAGCGGCTGCGCATTTTATACGCAGCCGCTTTTTCTGATTCATCATTCGTTTTTTTCGATTCCTTTCGGACTTTTCATGCGCAATCCGCCAACCGTCTCAACAAGTCCGACCACTGATAAAAGCGCAATCAAAACAATTCGCAGCGCGCTTTCGCTCGCTTTCGTATACAGCCAAAATCCCAGAAAGAGCATCGCGATGCCGAGCGGAATCCCGGGCCAGATCTCCTTCCAGTCGACCAGTCCGTTTTTGGTATGCCCGATCAGAGAGATCACCGCGCTCGGAATAAAAAGAAGCAGAACCAGCCCGCGCGCCTCGCTTCCGCTTGCCAGCCCGAACCCGATTACATAGGCGTATAAAATCCAGCCGCCGCCGAAGCCGAGTCCGGCAAACCACCCGGACACGAGCGCTGCAAGCGTATCCCAGACCCAGCTCACGAACTCACCGCCAACCGGATCGCCGAGAGCAGCAATAAAATGCCGAATGAGACGCGGATCACTTTCGGAGGCAGTTTGACTAATAAAATCGCCGCAGCGACACCGCCGGCGAGCGTTCCGCCGACATACCGCAGCGCGAGCGGCAGGATATTCGGCTCTTTGACACAAGCTAAAATCGCACCGGGAACCGATACGGCGAGTACCAGCGCAACCGTGTCGGCGTGTGAATGTTTTTGATCAAACCCGGCTTGCTCGAGCATCGGAACCGCGAAAATCCCGCCGCCGGCCCCGAATAGACCGGCAACCAGCCCGGCCACCGCGCCTGACGCCCAAGACAAAAGTTTTTTCAATAAACCACCCCCGGACTATTTTGCTCCGGGGATTTTGTATTATTTATTAAGCCGCTTACCACATATTTTTGTGTTTGATTTTCAGCGGTTTCACCTATAACCGAAAAATCGCGCCGCGTTGTCATAGAAAATCCCGTCCGCGGCTTCCTGCCCGAATTCCTTCGCTATCCTCTTTTCGACTTTTACCAAATCGAACAGCTCCTTCGCGATCGCAGCGCCGTCGTAATCGCTTCCGATCGCAAGATGCTTTTCGCCGCCCAAAGCAAAAAACCGCTCGATGTGAGACATCAGCGCTCGTACCGATCCGCCGTTTCCCAAAAACACCCCGTAAAAATTCAAGCCGACAATACCGCCGCGCCGAAAGATCTCCATTGCCTGTTCATCGGTCAGATTTCGCGTCTCTTTACAGACGCTTCTCGAATCGGAATGTGTCGCGATGAAAACCTTGTCCGTCGTCTTGCAGACATCCCAAAACGCCTGATCGGAGCAATGCGAGCAGTCGAGCGTGATTCCGTTTTGCGCCAGAGCGCGGATAACTTCTTTTCCGGTCTCCGAGAGCCCTCTGCCGTCGCCTTTGATGCCGCCGCACAGCGGATTGTCAGGGTTGTGGGACAGCGAGACGATTTGAAAACCCCGCTCTTTCAGCATCGCGGCATCCCCGTCCGGGTCCCGGATCAGATTGCCGCAGTTTTCGACTGCGAGCAGCGGCGTCAAGCCGGGAAAGCATGGAAGCTGCTCCGCCAAAAAGCCGGTCACTTTTTCAAAGGCTGCCCGGGCTTCCGATTTATCGGTCGCGTCGATGCAAATCGCAAACGTCTGAACCCACTTCCGGTACGGGCTTTTTAAAAGCGGCAGAGAAAGCCCGGAAAGGGGTTTGCCCGCGTCAAATGCGGCGGTCGCCGTATCGCAGTGCAGATCAAAAAGATTCATAATTTGCAAGCTCCTTTCATAGATTTGTCGGGGAGTGGTCATCATGGCGAAATTTACGGTCGGCGGTTCGTTTTATTCGCAGCTCTGCCGCTCTTGCGGAGAACTTGCCCGCTATGAGTTTGTGCACTTGGGCAGCGCGGGCAGCTCGGCAGGAGGCAGGGAGATCCCGTATATCAAACTCGGCGGTGACGACTGCGTGTTGTTTCTGGCCGGTACGCATCCGCTCGAATATATCACGGTTTCGGTGCTCGCCGGCTGGCTCCAAAAACTCTGCAAAGCGATCGAACCCGGGCGTCAGTTCTGCGGTTTCGATGTCCGCACGGCGTTTCGCAAAAAAGGCATTGTCGCCGTACCCTG
>DAOPZJ010000004.1 GCA_035353335.1 Oscillospiraceae bacterium
CGTTCGCTACCTTTTTCCTTCCCTTACTTTGTAACACATCAATTGTAATCCTACAACGCGTAAGAAACCGCATCGTGCCCGGCCGATTGATAATAGGGCGTGATTGTGATATAATGGCAGAGGTGTCGCATATTGGGCACCGGCCGGCAAAAAATAAATGCGCCCATGCAACTGTGAAGTCAGCACCCATTTCGTTTCGGAGGATATATGTCAGGCAAAAAGAACAGGATCATTATCGTCGCGCTGGTTGTGACAGCGTGTATCATCACCTCGGCAGTCATAGCGCTGCTCGGTTCGAAACCGTTTTCATCCGGGCAGACAGTAGATATCAAGAGCGAGGAACAGGGGCAGACCCGGAGCACTGCGAGAGTTGAAAACCCCTATGTTAAAAAATATCTCATTCTTGGAGGGGACGAGAACGGCCTCACGGACACGATAATCGTAGCCTTCTGTAATTATAAAACCAAAGAGGTAAAACTTCTGTCGATTCCACGGGATACCTATGTCGGAGGCGATATCCCGACCGGTAAGATAAATGCCGTCTATTCCCACGCAAAATATCCCTATCCCGAACGGCATGATATCCGTAATCTGGCTTGGTATCTGAAAACGCAGCTCGGCGTTGAACCGGATGGATATGTCAAAATCAGTTTCAAAGGATTTCGGGACGCAGTCAATGCCATGGGCGGAATCCCGATCACGCTGCCGAAATCTCTATATGACACCAGAAGCCAAAAAGTCGTTTTGGAGGCCGGAGAGCATGTCCTTGACGGTGAGATGGCGGAATTGTTCGTAAGGTTTCGCAGCGGATATATTCTTGGTGACCTGGGCCGTGTGGAAGCCCAAAAACGGTTTATGGCCGCGGCGATGAAGCGGGCGGGAGAATTGTCGATGTCAGACATCACTGCGTTGCTGAGCAGCGATCTGATGTCAGAAGTTGAAAGCGATCTTTCGGCCGGTCAGTTGTTGGACTTGGCAAAATTCCTGCATAACCTCTCGCTCGAAAACGTCAGCGATTATACGCTGCCCGGTGTGCAGTTTGACAGTTCCGAAGGGTTGGCCTGTTACGCGGTCGATAAAAAACAGCTGTTAACGCTTCTGAACACCGAATTTTACGGCGAAAGCGAGCAGCTCACTTTAGCTGATCTCGGCGCGCCGGAACCCGAGGGCGTCAATTACGAGGAGACCTATCAAAGCAAGAAGAATAATTTTGCCGATTTGATCGGTTAGGAGCGTAGCGGGGATTGAAAAAAAGATTACCTTTATGAAAGCCAGAAAAACTTCCTCTCCCGTTGTCTTTCTTTTGACGAGACAACTATGATGAGCAGGATGACGATAACAGCTGCATAATATACAAATCAGATACTTCGGAAGGGACGGTCACGGATTATGACGACAACGGAATTGGTGAAACTCGCGGTCAAGACCCTCGACGAAAAGAAGGCAAAGGACATCGAAGTTCTAAACGTCACCGAGCAATCCACACTTGCGGACTACTTCATCATCGCATCCGGCTCGAGCTTCACGCAAGTCAAGGCTCTGACGGATGCTGTCGATGCGGCATTCAGCAAAGCCGGGCACGAGCCGAAACATATCGAACGCGACACCTCGTCCAACTGGATTCTGCTCGACTACGGCGACATTATCATCCATGTGTTCTATTCCACGGCAAGAGAATTTTATAACCTGATCGGCATTTGGGGCGACGCGCCGAGGTACAGCGCGGAACAGATTCTGAATCAGTAATATAAAAGTTACAAATCGTAATTGGAAGGGATTGTTTCGTCATGGCTGAGCGCTACGACTTTGCCTCGATTGAAAAAAAGTGGCAGGATAACTGGGAAGTAACAAAACCATATAAAGCGGTTCAGGGCGGGGGAAAACCGCCCTATTACGTACTGGTCGAATTTCCGTACCCATCCGGAGAGGGGCTGCATATCGGCCACCCGAGGCCTTATACCGCAATGGACATCATTGCGAGAAAACGCCGGATGCAGGGCTATAACGTCTTGTTCCCGATCGGCTGGGACGCCTTCGGCCTCCCGACCGAGAACTACGCGATCAAAAACAAGATCCACCCCGCAAAAGTCACCAAGCGCAACATTGAGCGGTTTCGCAAACAGATCAAATCTATGGGCATGTCGTTTGACTGGGACCGCGAGGTCGACACCACCGACCCGTCTTATTATAAATGGACGCAGTGGATTTTCTTGCAGCTGTATAAAAACGGGCTCGCTTATAAAAAGGAGATCCCGGTCAACTGGTGCACCAAATGCAAAATTGTGCTTGCCAACGAAGAAGTTGTCGGCGGCGTCTGCGAACGCTGCGGCGGCGAAGTCGTGCGCAAGGTCAAGAGCCAGTGGATGCTTAAAATTACCGCGTATGCCCAGCGTTTGATCGACGACTTGGCCGACCTCGATTTTGTTGACCGCGTCAAAACGCAGGAGATCAACTGGATCGGCCGTTCCGAAGGCGCGGAAGTCAACTTCGAGACCACCGAGGGCGACATTGTCACAGTGTTTACTACACGGCCGGATACGCTGTTTGGGGCTACATACATGGTGATGTCGCCCGAACACACGTTGATCGACAAATGGAAAAATAAATTAAAAAATGCCGCCGATGTGGCTGCTTATCAGGAAGAAGCGGGCAAAAAATCCGATTTCGAGCGCACCGAACTGGTCAAGGATAAAACCGGCGTCAGCCTCGACGGTGTTATGGCTATCAATCCGGTCAACGGGCAAACGATTCCGATTTTTATCTCCGATTATGTCCTCGCGGGCTACGGCACCGGCGCGATTATGGCGGTTCCGGCGCACGATGAGCGCGACTGGGATTTTGCCAAAAAGTTCAACCTGCCAATTATTGAAGTCGTCGCGGGCGGCGATGTTCAAAACGCAGCCTACACCGATGTCGATGACGGTATTTTAGTAAACTCCGAGCTGATAGACGGCTTAAAGGTTGCCGATGCCAAGAAAAAGATCACCGAATGGCTCGAACAAAAAGGCATCGGAAAAAAGACGATCAACTATAAACTGCGCGACTGGGTGTTTTCGCGCCAGCGGTATTGGGGCGAACCCGTTCCGATGGTGCATTGCGAAAAATGCGGCTGGGCGCCGGTTCCCGAGGATCAGCTGCCGGTTACGCTGCCCGATGTCGAAGCCTACGAGCCGACCGATAACGGCGAATCCCCGTTATCCAAGGTAGACAGTTGGGTCAACACGACCTGCCCCCACTGCGGAGGACCTGCCAAACGCGAGACCGATGTCATGCCCAACTGGGCCGGTTCATCGTGGTATTTTATGCGTTACTGCGACCCGCACTGCGACACCGCTCCGGCCTCCAAAGAAGCGCTTGAATACTGGATGCCGGTCAACTGGTATAACGGCGGCATGGAGCACGTCACCCTGCACTTGCTCTATTCGCGCTTTTGGGCGAAGTTTTTATACGACATCGGTGTATCGCCCTGCAAAGAGCCCTATCTCAAGCGCACGGCGCACGCGATGATTTTAGCCGAAAACGGCGAGAAGATGTCCAAATCGCGCGGCAACGTCGTAAATCCCGATGACTATATCCGCGATTACGGAACCGACGTGCTGCGGCTGTATATCATGTTCATCGGCGACTTCGAAAAGGACGCCGTATGGTCGAATCAGGGCGTACGCGGCTGCAAGCGCTTTATCGACCGGGTCTGGGGCTTCAGGGATATTTTAGTAGATGGAAAAATGCGTCCTGAGATGGAATTCGATTTCCACAATTGCTTGAAAAAGGTCACCGAGGACACCGAAAACTTAAAATTCAACACCGCGATTGCCGCGATGATGACGCTTTCCAATACGATTTACGAAAAAGGAAGTATCACCAAAGAGGAATTTAAATTCTTTCTTTCGATGCTGTGCCCGTTCGCGCCGCATATCTGCTGTGAACTGTGGGAGATGTACGGATTCGGCGGTCTGGCAGTCAATGCGCCGTGGCCGGCGTTCGACCCCGCTAAATGTGTCGCGGACATGATTACGGTGGTCATTCAGATCAACGGAAAACTGCGGGGTGACATCCGGATTCCGGCCGGAAGCGACAACGCCGCGATGCTTGCCGCCGCCAAAGCCAACGATAAAGTTGCCGCATTGCTCGAAGGAAAGCAGATTATCAAAGAAATCTGCGTATCCGGCAAGCTTGTGAATTTCGTGGCGAAAGATTGAGTATCAATTCTCAAGCTGCCGCATAAGGATTGATTACATGATAAAACTGCTTGCAAAAATATTTATTAAGGACAGCAAAGACATCTCGTCGGAGCGGGTGCGCCGCTCCTACGGGGTGCTTTGCGGTTCGGTAGGCCTTTTCTTTAATATCTTGTTGTTTACAGGAAAATTTATTGCGGGCACGCTGGCGGGATCAATCGCAATCACCTCCGATGCGTTCAACAACCTGTCCGATGCCGGCTCTTCGACCGTAACGCTGTTGGGGTTCAAGCTGGCCGGACAAAAACCCGATCATCAGCATCCGTTCGGGCACGGGCGGCTGGAGTATATCTCCGGTTTGATCGTCTCGATGGTGATCGTGGTGATGGGTTTTCAACTGATGCTCGATTCGGTTAAGAAAGTGATTACCCCCGAAACCCCCGAGTTCTCGCTGCTTGCGATAGGAGTTCTGGTCGCCTCCATCTGTGTCAAGTCGTACATGGCCCTCTATTACCGCAGCTATTCCAAAAAGCTCGGCTCTCCCACACTGTTTGCCGCGATGATCGATTCGCTTTCCGACTGTGTGGCCACCTCTGTGGTCTTGATCACAACTCTGCTGACTAAATTTGTCGGTATTAATCTCGACGGCGTCGGCGGTATGTTCGTGGCCGGATTCATTCTTTACACCGGAGTTCGTGCAATGATTGAAACGGTAAACCCGCTGCTGGGCGGGCCGCCTTCGCGCGAGTTGGTCGGACATATCACGGATATTGTGCTGTCGCATGATCAAGTGACCGGCATTCACGACTTAATCGTGCATGACTACGGGCCCGGCAGATGCATGATCTCGCTGCACGCCGAAGTCCCGGAAGACGGCGACTTACTTGCGCTGCACGATGTGGTCGACAACATCGAACACGACCTGCGCGACGAACTCGGCTGTTTGGCGGTCATCCACATGGACCCGATCAGCAAAGACAACGAGAACGTGAATCAGCTCAAAGAACGGGTGGAGGGAAAACTCAAAACCCTCGGGGACGGCATCACGACGCATGATTTTCGGATCGTGCGCGGTCCGACACACACCAATGTGATCTTCGATGCGGTTATTCCGTATCAGGTGAAAATCACCGCTAAAGAAGCACGTGAAAAGATTGCAGTTCTGATAAAATCAATCGATAAAAATCTCAATGCCGTGGTCGATATCGACAGACCGTATGAGGCGGATGAGAATTCAGATGATGCGAAAGGATGAAAACAAAATGCTCGACATCAGAAACCTGACCAAAACTTACGGGGACAAAAAGGCGGTTGATAATCTGTCGCTGCACATCTATCCCGGGGAAATCCATGGGTTTATCGGACACAACGGCGCGGGAAAAACCACGACCATCAAGGCCTGCTGCGGGATTTTGGGTTTTGAAGGCGGACAGATTTTCGTGGACGGCATTTCCGTCGCCGAAAAACCGCTGGAGGTTAAAAAGCGGATTGCGTACATCCCCGACAATCCCGATCTGTATGAATTCATGCCGGCAATTAAATATTTAAATTTCGTTGCCGATGTATACAGCATCTCCAAAAAAGAGCGCGAGGAATCGATCGCGCGGTATGCCGATCTGTTTGAACTGACCTCTGAACTGGCCCAACCGATCAGCGCCTATTCCCACGGCATGAAGCAGAAGCTCTCCATCATCGCCGCGCTGGTCCATAAACCCAGGCTGATGCTGATGGACGAGCCGTTTGTCGGTCTCGACCCGGTCGCAGCGCACACGGTAAAGGAACTGATGCGCGGCATCTGCGACAAAGGCGGTGCCATTTTTTTCTCGACCCATGTGCTTGAGGTCGCCGAAAAGCTCTGCGACAACATCACAATCATCAAAAACGGCCGTCTGATCGTGACAGGAAAGACCGATACGGTGCGCGGCAACAGCTCGCTGGAGGATGTATTTCTTGAGCTTGCCGAGGATAAGTCCAAGTAACCGCCGTCTCTAGGGAAAGAAGGTCGAATATGTTTAAAACACTGCTTGCCACCCGGATGTCGATGTTGTTCTCGATGATGTTCGGAAAGTTTAATAAAGGCAAAAAGCGTTCTCCCGGAATCAAGGTCTTGTATATTTTGCTCGGTGTTTACGGAGTCGGCGCTGTGATGTTCGGGTTTGGGGCAATGTTCTCTTCGATGGCTCAGTCGCTGCCCCAGATCGGCCGCGCATGGCTGTATTTCGCTATGATCGCAATCATGAGCCTCGCGTTTGGCTTTATCGGAAGCATCTTTATGACCGAAAAGCTGCTGTTTGAGTCCACCGACAATGATATGTTGCTGGCAATGCCGATTCCGCCGGGTTATATTCTCGGTTCGAGATTGGTGACGCTGTTGATTTTGCAATATCTATACAGCGCGTTGGTTTTTATCCCCGCAGGCGTTGTCTATGCGATGTATGCCGGGACTTCGTTTTTGGGCTGGGTCTTTTATGTTCTGACGTTTCTGTTGCTGTCGCCCTTTGTGACCGCATTAACGGCGCTTTGCGGCTGGATTGTCGCACTGATCAATTCACGGATCGCCCGGAAAAACATCGTAAGCACCGTTTTCATGATGGTGTTCTTTTTAGGGTTTATGTACATCTACATGAACCTCAACAATTATATCGGCCGGGTTATTTTAAATGGCCAGGAAATCGCAAACTCCTGGCAGAGCGGTTTCCCGCCGATTTACTGGATCGGCAGCGCCTGCGCCGACGGGAGCGTCACAGGATTTATATTGTCTGCGGTCTTCTGTCTGGTGCCGTTCGCGGTTGCCTATGGGTTGCTTTCCGCCAATTTTCTCAAGATCGCAACCACCAAGAAGAGCGCTGCAAAAGTAAAATATGTCCGAAAAGAACTCAAGACGCAATCGGCGCGAAAGGCTATGATTGTCAAGGAGATCAAACGCTTTTTCACGCTTCCGATCTATTTCTTCAATTGCGGATTCGGCGCGATCATGTTGATCGCTGCGGCAGTGTTTATTGTGATCAAAGGACCCGATTTGGTTCCGATACTGAGCAAGGAATTCCAGCTGGAAAGTATGAGCGGTCTGGTATGCGCGTTGGTTTGCGGCGTAATCGGATTTTGCAATCTGACCATCGCTCCGGCTGCAAGCGCGCTGTCGCTGGAAGGGAAAAACATCAACCTGCTCAAATCGCTGCCGTTGGCGGCCAAAGATATCTTTACGGCCAAGTTGGTGCCGAACCTCGTGATCGGTTTGATTCCGTCGTTCCTTTGTTCGACCGTTGCGGTGATCTTCCTACCGCTGTCGCCGCTGGAAATTGTCGCGGTTTTTGTCTTCCCGTTCGCGTTTCAATCGTTTATCGCTTTTGGCGGCTTATTCGCAAATATCAAACTGCCGCGTTTTGACTGGACGAATGAGACCGTGGTCGTCAAACAGAGCGGCGCGATGATGATCGTCACGCTAGGCGGAATGGTGCTGCTCGGAATGATGGCTGCCGTTTATGCGATCGTGTTGAGCAAGATCTTGGCGGTGAGCGTTTACGCACTATTGATCTCGGCAGTGATGTTGGTCATCTGCGCAATCATTGAAAACATCATTGCCAAAAACGCAGAGAAATATATGCGTGATTTCACCTATTAATCGTTAAAAAATGAAAAACCCGCCCTGCCACCGCATAGGTGACAGGGCGGGTTTTTGTATCCGCTTCACTTATTTATCGGAAATTTTTAGAATTCGGGATTTAGAATTCAGATACGACATATCCGATAATTTATACGGGATAAATATGGACTTCGTATGATTACGGCATGAATGATTTGCCAATAATTGCAGTATAAATTAGGGGCGATACAGGCGGGATACCCGGGAACATGAACCGTTGAAAGAGTGCCCTAATTTATCGGCATCTGAAAGCAAATAGTTTGAAGCGAATCAGAAATGATTTCAGAGGGCCATAAATTACTGCAGAGGTGAAAGAGATGGACAACAGGAGGATTTACGAGCAGCTTCGGGAGGTCGAAATGGCCCTGCGCAGTGCGTATAATCGCTTCGAACAGCTTTGCGAACCCGATCTCGTGGAGTCCGAAATATTTTTTATTAAATGCCTTGAGGCAAAACGTAACCACTTGATCAAGCAGGCACGCGCAAAAGAAGAAGCCGAACGAGCCGCATCGAAGCAGGCAGCGCAGCAGGCTGAAGTAAAACCGAATATCAAGAAGAAAGCCACGGAAAAAATGGTGACATAAGGAGCTGGCCGAATGGCAAAAATCACGAGTTTTTTATTCTCATCCGCCCTGGGCATCGGGGCGCTGGCACTGTTGAATTTCACCGCACCGTACACCGGTCTTTCACTCGGGTGGAGCGCATGGACAATCGGAACAGGTGTTTTGCTGGGGCTGCCGGGTACGGTTCTGCTGGTCGTACTTAAAATATTATTGTAATAACAGTACATCAATGGTATAATTTCTCCGTCGAATATCATTCGGCGGAGGTGTGTTATGATCTGCGAAAAACCTGAAGGCCTTTCACAACGACAGCTCAAAGATGCGCTTGCCCAGTCGCTTTCGGGCAGGCGGTATTCACGTGTTTTGATTTTGCCGCCCGATTTTACGCGCATGTATTCCGGTGCCGGAAAGCTGACAGCGATCTATTGCGATCTGCTCAAGGACAAAGCCAAAGTTGATGTGATGCCGTCACTCGGAACCCATGTCCCGATGACCAAGGCGGAATGCGACTCCTTTTTCGAGGGCCGCGTCAGGCATGAGGATTTAATCGTACACAACTGGCGTAAAGACGTCGTCAAAATCGGCGAAGTGCCGAGTGAATTTGTCTCCGAGGTTTCGGACGGGCTTGTCACAGACAAAATCGACGTCGAAGTCAACAGGCGCATCGTCAGCGGCGATTATGATTTGATTATTTCAATAGGGCAGGTTGTGCCGCATGAAGTCGTCGGAATGGCCAACTACTCAAAAAATATTTTTGTCGGCTGCGGCGGCGCCTCAATGATCAATTCCTCCCATATGCTCGGTGCTTTTTACGGCATGGAACGGGTGATGGGAAAGGACTTTTCGCCGGTTCGTAAGGTTTTCGATTACGCCGAAGAACACTTTTTAAAAGATTTGCCGATTTTATATGTGCTCACCGTCACGACCAACTCGTGCGGCGAGGTAAAAATTCATGGGCTATATATAGGCCGTGATCGGAAGAATTTCGAAAAAGCGGTCAACTTAAGCCAATCTTATAATATCATTCAGCTCGACAAGCCGATCAAAAAAGCTGTGGCCTTTGTCGACGGGCGTGAATTCAAAAGCACCTGGATCGGCAATAAGGCGATCTACCGCACCCGAATGGCGATGGCAGACGGCGGCGAACTGTTCGTTCTTGCTCCCGGGGTTGATAAATGCGGAGAAGATCCCGAAAACGACCGGCTGATTAAAAAATACGGCTATATCGGGCGTGAAAACGTGTTGTATCTGGTCAAAGAAAACGCCGACCTGCGCGAAAACCTCTCGGTTGCAGCGCACCTGATCCATGGCTCTTCGGACGGCAGGTTCAACATCACCTACGCCGCGCCGAAACTCGGCGAAGAGACCATAGAAGCAATAAATTATAAATATGCCGACTTGGCTGAGCTGATGAAAAAATATAACCCCGCTGTGCTCAAAGACGGTTGGAACACCGTTGACGGCGAGGAGATTTTCTTTATTTCCAACCCGGCGCTCGGGCTTTGGGGATTAAAACAATAAAAGGGGAACTCTTTCAAGATGATTGATCTACACACGCATTCCACCTGTTCCGATGGCTCGATGACGCCTAAAGAGCTGATAGACCACGCGAAAAAGTGCGGATTGGAAGCCGTGGCACTGACCGACCACGACACTGCCGACGGCGTCAAAGAAGCGCTGGAAAGAGGAGCCGAAATCGGGATAGAAGTCGTTCCGGGGATTGAACTCTCGGCACAGAGTGAGACAGAAACCCATATTCTCGGCTATTTTATCGGCATCGACCATCCTGCGCTCACAGAAGCGCTTGTTAAGATAAAAGAAACACGCGCAATCCGCAGCCGCCGCAACTGTGAAAAGCTGCGAGCGCTCGGGTATGATGTGACGATGGCGGAGGCCGAACAGGTTGCGGGAGGCGAGATGTTGTGCAGGGCGCATTTTGCGCGAGTGCTTGTCGACAAGGGGTACATGCCCTCGGTCAAGGTCGCTTTTGATACACTGTTGGCTAACGGAAAACCCGCTTATGACGACACGCAGTATCTGACGGCTACACAGGCAGTGGAACTGATCAGCGAAATCGGCGGAATGGCGTTTTTGGCGCATCTGCACCTAACCCGCAAGCCGGATGACGTGCTGGAAAAATTCGTTTTGGAACTGAAAGAGGCAGGACTTGCCGGAATTGAAGGATATTATACCGAATACACGCCCGAATTGCAGGAAAAATATCATGCGATGGCAAAACGGTTGGGGCTTCTGATTTCCGGCGGCACCGATTTTCACGCGGCGATGAAGCCGCATATCTCGATCGGGGTAGGGCTTGGCGATATGAATATTCCATACAGTGTTTTAGAAAATATAAAAGAAGCTGAGGGCAAAGCTAAAAAGCGAAGTTTTTAAACTCTGTGTTTTACACTTTTTAAACAATGACTTATTATGTGTGCGAAGCAAAACCGTGTAAAGCACGCTTTAATGAAAGGAAGACAAATAAAATGAAGCTGAGACAGAATTGCAAATATGCATTGATTGCGCCTACCAGCATGGGCGTACGCATTACCCCGGCCGATCATGGCCCGGTGCATACCGCCGACCTTTATTCGATGCAGGCCACGAGCGCCGAGAGCAATGTTTTAAGCGTTTCGGCGGGGTTGGGACTGCCGACAAAGGTGTTGACCGCGTTTGTCAAGGACAGCCCGATTGCCGCATTCATCAAAGGTGATCTGCGCCGACGCGGCGTCGATTACGAGGGTAAGGAATTTGCGCAGGGCGGGCCGTGGGGTTACCGCCATCAGTTCAATATCGCCGACACCGGTTACGGCATGCGCGGCCCCCGGGTGCATAACGACCGCGCGGGTGAAGTCGGCAGAATGCTCTCGGCGGACGATTTTGACCTCGAGCGCATTTTCGGCGACGAAGGTGTTCAGATTTTGCATTTGTCGGGCCTGGTTGCTGCGCTGTCGGAACAGACCATCGGGTTCTGCCTTGAACTTGCCAGAACCGCGAAAAGATACGGGACATTGATTTCGTTTGATTTAAACCACCGCGCGTCTTTTTGGAAGGGCCGTGAAAAGCAGCTGCACGAGGCGTTTTCCGAGATCGCTTCGATTTCGGATATCCTCGTCGGCAATGAAGAGGACTTCCAGTTGTGCCTAGGCATCAAAGGCCCCGAAGCCGGCGGGCAGGGACTTGCCGGAAAACTCGACAGCTTCAAGGGCATGATCGAGGAAATTCGCAAGATTTATCCGAACGCCACCGTCTTTGCAACGACCCTACGCGAAGTGCTCAGCGCCAACGCCCACCTTTGGGGCGCGACAATGTTATGTGACGGCAATTGGGAGACGGTGGCCCCGCGTGAAATCGGCGTGCTGGACCGCATAGGCGGCGGAGACGGGTTTGTCGGCGGGCTTTTATACGGTATTTTGAAGGGCATGAACCCCCAAGATGCGCTGCATTTCGGGTGGGCAAGCGGCGCGCTGGCTGTTTCACTGCTGACGGATTACGCGCTTCCGGCGGACGAAGAACAGGTCTGGTCGATCTGGCAGGGCAATGCCAGAGTGAAAAGATAAAGAGTCATAACAGATTTTCATATTTGAAAGGATCAATGAATTATGAAAAAAGCGGATATCGGACTCATCGGGCTTGCGGTCATGGGCGAAAACCTCGTAATGAATATGGAGAGCAAGGGCTTCACGGTCGCGGTATACAACCGCACGCATGAAAAGGTCACCAATTTTGTCGAGGGCAGAGCCAAGGGCAAAAATATCATCGGAACTTATTCGCTGCAGGAACTCGTCGACAACCTTGTCGCTCCGAGAAAAATCATGATATTGATCAAGGCCGGGCAGGCGGTCGACGATATGATCGAGCAGCTGATTCCGTTGCTGTCCCCGGGCGATATCCTCATCGACGGCGGCAACTCCCATTTCCCCGACACCTCGCGCAGAACCGCGTATGTCGAAAGCAAAGGGCTGCTTTATATCGGCACCGGCGTCTCGGGCGGCGAAGAGGGTGCGTTGAAGGGCCCGAGCATGATGCCCGGCGGCTCTCCTGCGGCGTGGCCTTCGGTCAAACCGATTTTCCAAAGCATCTGTGCGCACACCGACGGCGAACCCTGCTGTGACTGGGTCGGCGAGAACGGCGCGGGGCATTTTGTCAAAATGGTGCATAACGGCATCGAATACGGCGATATGCAGATGATCTGCGAGACCTACCAGCTTTTAAAAGACGGCTTCGGCCTGACCGCAGATGAACTGCACGAGGTCTTTACGGATTATAATAAGGGCGAACTCGACAGCTATCTTATCGAGATCACCCGTGATATCTTCGGTTACCGCGACAACGGCGAGGTAACTGTGGACAAAATTTTGGACACCGCCGGACAAAAAGGTACCGGCAAATGGACGGCGATTGCGGCGCTCGATGAAGGTATCGCGCTGACGTTGATCTCCGAAGCGGTCTTCGCGCGCTGCCTGTCGGCAGTCAAAGAAGAACGTGTAGCGGCTTCAAAAGTTTTAAACGGTCCCGATAAGAAGATTATGACCGACAAAAATCAATTTATCGCCGATTTAAAAGACGCGCTGTTCGCTTCCAAGATCATGTCATACGCGCAGGGGTATTCTCTGATGCGGGCGGCGGCTGCGACCTACGGCTGGAATCTCAATTACGGCGGCATCGCGCTGATGTGGCGCGGCGGCTGCATCATCCGCAGTGTGTTTTTAGGCAGAATTAAAGACGCATTCACCAAGAATCCAAACCTCGACAATTTGCTGCTCGATGACTATTTCAAGTCGGCGGTTGAAAAGGCGCAGGCGGGTTGGCGCAGGGTTTGCGGCGCGGCGATTGCGGCGGGTATCCCGATTCCGGCGATGAGCGCGGCACTAAGTTATTTCGACGGCTACCGCTGCGAGCGGCTTCCGGCAAATCTGCTGCAGGCGCAGCGCGACTATTTCGGCGCGCACACTTATGAGCGGGTCGACAAACCGCGCGGGGAGTTTTTCCACACCAACTGGACAGGGCACGGGGGAGATACCAAAGCTTCGACTTACACGGCATAATAATGCGCATTAAGAGTGTAATCGGGCAGGGGCGATCTATTTATACGCCCGCTGTGATTCGATAAATGACCTTCAATTCAATATAAATCGACCTGATTATACAAAATGGAATACAAATTACCAAAATCACAACCCCAGCTAACAAAGTTCGGGGTTGTGTGTTATATGAGGGAACAGAATTTTAATATACAAGGCAAAAATAAAGTGAAGGTAAGTGTTACGTGTCAAGTTGACGGTTTCTTACGGAATCGGCAATCGGGGCAATACCCGTAAATGTCGAGTTTATGGCTTGTGATGACAAAATGCGTTTTGTTTTCGAGTGTCTGTTCATAATCGCCGAGCGGGCAGTTTTCGAGGGCCATGATCTTTTTGCAGCCGAGGCAAATCAAATGATGCCGGTGCAGATTGCTGTTGAACTCAAACAACGCTTTGTTGCCGCCTTCAATCGTGAGTTTCGTGATTAGTTCTTTTTCACACAAGGTGTCCAATGTCCGATAGACGGTCGATAAATTTATAGGAATGCTTTTGGCGATCATTTCAGAATAGAGCTGTTCAGCGGTGGAGGGCTGGTCGTTTTGTTCTAACAGTTCGAGAATAACGGCCCGGTGCCTTGTGTTCTTCAATCCGCTTTTTTGAATTAAAGTTTTTAAATGTTCTTCCACAATGATGCCGTCCTTTTGAAGATATCCTTAAGCGGCCGGTTCCGCTTTATTACTCATCTTCTTTGATTTGAGAAGCGCTTTCACCGCATAAGCACTCAGACAGCTGATGACCGAAAGAATTACGATCATCGCGCCCGAGGAAAAATTGAAAGTATAAGATAACCATAATCCCGCAAGGCAGAAAAACATGCCGAGCAAGACTGAATAGATCATGCGCCGCTGGAGGTTGGAAGTGAGAACGGAAGCCATTGCCGCGGGAGCTGTGAGCAGCGCAAGCACGAGGATAATGCCCACCAAACGGATTAACACGACCACCGTCATTGCGACGAGCACCAGCAGGAGATATTCCAAAAAGGTGGATTTGATACCTAATATGGCGGCAAATTCTTCGTCGAACAGCCAGGCCTTCCAGTTATCGAACAAGATTGTGATGACGAATACGACAATCACGGTCAGGGCGATGGTCAGCCATAATTCGGCTTTTGTCACCGAAAGAATGCTGCCGAAGAGATAGGAACTCAAGTCCGGCGGATATCCGGGGGTCAGGGCGATGAACAGGAGGCCTAAGGCCATTCCGAGCGACCAGAATAACCCGATTACGACGTCAGAATTGCCCGCGGCTTTGCGCTTGATCACGCCGATCCCGAATGCTGCCGCGACCGCGAAGATGAACGCGCCTAAAATCGGCTCGAATCCGAGCATATAACCGAGTCCTACGCCGCCGTAAGCCGTGTGGGCGATGCCGCCGCTCATCATAACGAGTTTTTTCTCGATGATGATCACGCCGATCACGCCGCAGACGATGCTTGCGAAAATGCTCGCAAGCACGGCTTTTTGTAAGTATTCATATTGAAACAATGCCGTCAGCATCCGTGCTCATCCCCCTCGTGTTCTTTTAATACCCGGTGCGGAACGCCGTGGGCAATCAGATCGACCGGGCAGCCGTAAAGATGGTTGACGACGTCCTGATTCAATTCCGGTTCCCCGTGATAGACCAGTTTCCCGTTCAGGCAGGCCAGCCGATGGATCTGTGACGATACCGCAAGAAGATCATGCGTGACTAAGACAATAGTCATTTTTTGATTGAGTTGTGCGAGCAATTCGTAAATTTGCTCTCTCGATGCGGCGTCGACACTGGCGGTCGGCTCGTCGAGCAGCAACAGTTTCGGTTGTACGGCCAGAGCCCGAGCAATCAGCATGCGTTGAAACTCTCCGCCCGAGAGCGCGGAGACCTGACGTCCCGAAAGCTCGGCGATGCCCACTTGTTCGAGGGTTTCCATAGCGCACTTTTTATCATCCTGCGTATAATGATGAAACGGGGTAAGACCCGTCTTCAAGGTACCGGTCAGCACGACTTCGAGCACGGTAATCGGAAACCGTCTGTCCAAAGAGGCAAACTGCGGCACATAGCCGATACTTATCTTGCGGGATTTTGCGTCTTCGCCGTAAATTTTTACCGTTCCCGAATCGACGGGGATCAGACCTAAAATCGTCTTCAGAAGCGTCGATTTGCCGCCGCCGTTCGGGCCGATGATACCCAGGAATTCGCCGTCGGCGACTTCGAGGCAGACGTCCGAAAGCGCGGGCGTCCGGTTATAATACACCGTCAGATTTTCAATATGGATTGCGGACTGCATAATGATGACCTTTCTTTGGTAGTTAGGTTTGAAAAATCTATTTTCAAATTTGCATAACCTCCGCCATCAGATTTGCCATTTTCTTCAGGTTGTTGATATAATCAGCGTTAAGCGGTTCAAGCTGAATGGTCTTTCCGCCGATTTCTTCGGCGAATGCGGCGGATTGGCTGCTGTCGATCTCACTCTGATAAAAGATCGCTTTGATGTTTTCGGCTTTTGCAAAGTCGATGACCTCCTGCAGGTGTTGTGCGGTGGCTTCTTTGCCCTCTTCCTCGAGTGCAACCATCGTCAGCCCGTAATCATCGGCAAGATAGCCGAAAGCGGGGTGAAAGACCACGAATTTCTTCATAGTCAAATTTGTAAAAGTCGTCTTAAGTTGGGTGTCCAAATCATCGAGCTGCGCAAGATATGCGGTTGCATTTTGTTCGTAAACCGACGCATTTTCGGGGTCGAGTGCCGACATCTCACGTGCGATGGCCGATACCATAACCTTGACGCGTTTCGGTGAAAGCCAGATGTGCGGATCGCGCTCACCGGCTTCAAAAGTCCGGTCGGGATAGACCGCCGCGGTCTCATCGGACAGCGCGACCACTTTGACCGTGTTTTTAATATTTGAGAGGATATATGCCGATTCAATCGGAACGCCGATTGAAAAATAAATCGAGGCCTGTTCCAACCGCTGCATGGTATCGGGTTTCGGCTCGTAATTCTCGGGACTGCTTCCCGGCGGCACCAACGTTACGACGTCGGCGAGATCGCCGCAGACGGCTTGTACAAAAGTCGCTTCGGGCACGATCGTGACGGCGACAATGGGCTTACCGGGTTGTGCGGATTCCGAAGAAGATGTCTTCGGCGCTTTTGCGCAGGCCGCAGTTAACAGTAATAAAACTATGAGAATGGCGATGATCAATCGGGAGACACCGTGAGTTGATTTCCGCTTCGGCATAGAACCTCCATAGATGCAAATCATTTGCATTTATTATAATTGACACAATCCGTTAAGTCAATACATATTCGGGAGATTTCTTTATTGAAGATTCATTATATCCGATTGAAAATTCCAAAAATCTTGAGATTTTAATATCAGTTTTACATGTCGTATGATATTCTTTTAACAGAAGGGAACGGATTGGTTTCCTTCTCAAAGTGAAATTTAACTTATATTCATATCAAGAGGAGTAGTTCTATGAATCCCAAAGAATTATTATTTTCGGTTTTGAGACACGAGACGGTAAACCAGGTGCCGTGGGTGCCGTTTGCCGGAGTGCATGCCGGGAAACTCGTCGGTTATGACGCACAAGAAGTGCTTACCGATGGCGATAAGCTCTTCAAAGCGCTCTCCGAAGCCAACCGCCTATATAAACCCAACGGCCAGCCCGTTGTCTTCGATTTGCAGATCGAAGCCGAGATTTTGGGCTGCGAACTGGTCTGGACCAAAGACGGCCCGCCGTCGGTCAAGACCCATCCGCTCGCCGAGACCAAACAGATCCCCTGCCGCTGCACTTTGCCCGACGAGACCGACGGGCGCATTCCGATGGTGCTTGACGTGATGCGGCGCATGAAAAAAGAATTCGGTGATACTACGGCACTCTACGGCCTGATCTGCGGCCCGTTTACATTGGCCTCCCATCTGCGCGGCAGCGAAATCTTTATGGATATGTTCGACGACGAGGAATATGTGAAACAGCTGCTTGTTTATTGCAACGACGCCGCAAAGCGTATGACCGACATGTATATCGCGGCGGGTATGGACGTGATCGCCGTCGTCGACCCGATGGTCTCGCAGGTCTCTTCGGCGCATTTTGAAGAATTTTTGAGCGCCCCGTTTTCCGAATTGTTTGCCTACATCCGCGCCAAGAACGTCTTTTCTTCGCTCTTTGTGTGCGGCGACGCCACCAAAAATATCGATGTCATGTGCAAGACCAACCCCGACTCGATCTCGATTGACGAAAATGTCAACATTGTGACCGCTAAACATATCGCCGACCACTATAATATCACAATCGGCGGAAATATCCCGCTGACGACCGTGATGCTGCACGGCACTCAGCAGGACAACATGAAGTGCGTCATCGACATCATCGACAGCGTCGAAAGCAAGAAGAACCTGATTATCGCCCCGGGCTGCGACATGCCTTATAATGTCCCCGCGGAAAACGCCATCGGCGTGACGCAGGCGGTTTTGCAAACCGAAGAAACACGTAAAATGATTGCGAATTATGTCGCGGTCAAAGATAAAATCGAGGTCACTCTGCCGGATTACGCCAACCTTAAAAAACCGCTTCTTGAAGTGTTTACACTCGATTCGGCAACCTGCGCGGCCTGCGGCTACATGAAGGAAGCCGCGCAAAAAGCCAAAGAACACTTCGGCGATAAGATCGATATGGTTGAATATAAATATACGATCAAGGAAAATATCGCGCGCTGCATCAAATTGGGTGTCAAGAACCTGCCGTCGATCTACATCAACGGACAGCTCAAGTTCTCGTCGATCATCCCGAGCCGTGAGGAACTCTTTGGTGCAATTGAATCGGTGATGTGATATAATACAGTCAAAAAGGGGGTGCGCGAGATATGACCGGACTCTATCTGATCACCGGCTTTCTCGGCGCGGGCAAGACTGTATTTTTAAAGGGCTTTATCCGGCGCAGTCCCAATATCCGTTTGAAAATCATTGTCAATGAGTTCGGAAAAGAGGGCATTGACGGCGCGTTGATCAGTGAGACAGGCGCAAAAGTAGAGGAGATCAGCAACGGCTCGATCTTTTGCACCTGCCGCATCGACCAATTCGAAAACGCGCTTATCAAAGCAACTGCCGATAAACCGGAATTGATTTTGGTCGAGGCCTCGGGCCTTTCCGACCCGACTTCGATGCAGGTGATTTTGAAGCAGGAGCGTTTTTCGGAAATTGACTATCTCGGGTGCATCTGCCTCGTCGATCCCAAGACCATTCAAAAAGTGCTCGCGGGCGTGCGCGTCGGCATCAAGCAGCTCGAAGCCGCCGATCTGGTTTTGGTCAACAAAGCCGATACGGTCTCCGAGCAAGTTCTTTGCGAAACCGAAGCGTTGCTTCGGGATTTACGTCCCGATGTGCGGATTCACCGGACAACCTTCGGGCGGATTGAGCCGGAATGGTTACAAAATATCCGTAATGGCAAAGAGACCGGCGGTATAACTTATCATCTGAAAGACGTGGGCTTACAAAAGCTGACGATTACAATCAAGGACTCAATGAGTTACTCGCAGTTCGGTTACTTTCTTGCGGGGTTCGCATCATTCACTTTCAGAGTCAAGGGTATTGTTCTGCTCGAAGGTAAGCTCTCGTTAGTAGACTGTGTGGGCGAAAAGATATCAATCACCCCGTATTCGGGAGAAGCCGCACATCCCAATAAAATCGTTGCGCTGGCCGGGGCGGGTATGCCGATGGAGAAAAAGGTTCAGGAAGCGGCTAAAAATCATTCGGAACACATCGAAGAAATCGAATGGGATTAACAGCAATATCGTAAACGGCGGCAGGATTCCTGCCGCCGTTTTTGTCGACAAGTAAAAACGGGTATGGTATAATGAGGACATTCGAGAAAGATGGTCTAAAGTGTGGTTTAAAAATTAAATCCGGTTTTAAAGTCTTTGTGAGAAAGGTTAAAGAATCATGAAAAATTATATGGATAATTTGAAAACCGGAAACCAGAAGCCCGGTAAAGAGATCAATAAAAAAGGAATGTTGGACATCGGCATGGTGGAAACCACCCCGGTCGTTTGGAAAGATCGGCTGTATCGTTTTGAATGGGTTCGTAACAACGAATGGGGCGGCGGTTATTGGAATAATCAAACCAATCACGGCTATTTCCGTTTTACCGATATGGAGACGGAGGAGGTCACGCCTGCCTTCGGCGTGGATTATGCGTTCGGCAGCGCCTATATAAAACAGGCATCGGAAGGAGATACCGCTTATGTCTACGGTGTTCAGGGAAAAGGCGGCGGAAACCGTCTCGATGTTTTTCGGTCGCAGGATTTAATAAGCTGGGAGTCCAAAAAGGTTTTTGAATTTCCCGAAAGTTGGTCTTTATTTAACACCTCCGTCTGCAAAGGCAAAGACGGCTATGTGATGGCGCTCGAAATCGGCAGCCCGAAAGAAATTTGCGGGGCACCTTTTACCGTTGTATTTGCAGAATCCAAAAATTTAATCGACTGGACCATGATGCCGGTGGAAGATCATATCTATACCAAAGAGCGTTATTCGGCCTGCCCGGTGATCCGGTTTGTCGAAGGTTGGTATTATATCATCTATCTGGAGAGCATCCCCGGTTACCGATGGGTGCCCTATATCGTCCGCACGGAGGACTTCGTGAATTTCGAAATGGGAATTAAAAATCCGGTGATGGTTTTTAATGCTCAGGACAAAGTGGTTCAGCGCCCGGAGAAGTTTTCCGCCGACCAGTTAGAGTACATCAAAAACGCGGTGGACAGCAACAACAGCGATATCGACTTATGCGAATACCGCGGAAAGACCGTTATCCTGTACAGCTGGGGCAATCAGTTGGGCAAGGAGTTTTTGGCCGAAGCCGAATATGACGGGCCGATGGATGACTTTTTAAAATCGTTCTTTAATTGAAGATTGCCTTATTTGTTTTTGATTTAGGCGGGAAAGGGCGGATTGGATGCTGAATTTGGACGTAAAAGTGCTTTGGCTTTCCAAGTGCGCCTATCTGCCCGCAAACGGCGTCGACATCCACAGCCACCCGTTTTTTCACTACCTCTATATCGCAGACGGCGCGGCGGAGATGACCATCGGCGAAAAGGTCTACTTAGCTGCGGAGGACGAATTTTACTTAATTTCACCCAGCGTCAGACACCGGTTTACCGCCGATACGGAAAAAGGCCTCAAGACCATCGAGATCAAGTTCACGGCGAGCGAGATGTTAAGCGCTCACCTGGCCGAACTCGGGGAACAGATGCGATTTTTCGACGGAAAAATCCGGCGTCTTGCCGAAAATCTGATCGGCGAGGGCATGTCGAAAGCCGCTTACCGAAACGACATTGTCAACCTGCGTTTTACCGAAATTTTAATGCATCTGCTGCGTGCATCGGACGAAAAAGAGGATGACGTGCAGGGCGTCGATGATCCGATTCCGGAATATGCACGTGAGACGGGCGGACCGAACGGCACCGATTTAATAAAAGCGCTGACTTTTATGGAAAAAAATTTGGATCAGCCGGTCGATTTGGACACGCTGGCCAAAGTCAGCGGAATGAGCCGGTTTCAGTTTAATCGGTCTTTTAAAAGTGCCTACGGAATCACTCCGATTCGGTATCTCGGCGATTTGAGATTCGCAAAAGCCAAGGAGCTGATGCGCTATTCGGACAAAAACGTGACCCAGATCGCCTACAGCGTCGGGTTCAACGATGTGCATTATTTCAGCCGTTTTTTCAAACAGCGTGAGAATGTCGCGCCGAACGAGTATCTGAAAAAGGCGCGGGGTTCGCTTTATATTTATCTGGATGAAAAGGACAAATAATCGTCATTGCGAGGGGCTTCAGCCCCGCGGCAATCAGACCGTTGGATGGTAAATGGCATACGGGCGATTGATAATTGCCCCTACAAAGCATTTGTATAACTAATCCGCAAAAAAGTGCATGGAAAACAACCCTAAACCGTGTTAAAATGAAACCAACCACGTTTCGAAGGGAGTTTTATTTTAATGGATAAATTACAATCAAAGGTCAGAGTAGCTCTGGTGGGCTGCGGAAGTTTTATCCGCGCCATGCATGTCCCGATTTTAAAGGCGAACCCAAAGTATGAGATTCGCGCGACCATGGACATCAGTGAGACCGCCGCTATGGATACCGCAAAAGAAACCGGGGCGGCTTATTTCACCACCGATATCGATAAGATTTTGTCCGATGATCAGGTTGACGCGGTCTTTATCGGCACACGACACGACACCCATGCGGCGCTGACCGTCAAAGCGGCTAACGCGGGCAAACATGTGCTGTGCGAAAAACCGATGGGCCTGAACCGCGAGGAATGCCGCGCCGTCGTCGAAGCTGTACGCAAAGCGGGCGTCAAATATACGGTTGGCTATAATCGCGGCATGGCGCCGATGATCGTCGCCGCGCGCGATCTGCTTAAGGATAACGAACATAAGAAAATGATATATCATCGCATTCAGGCACCATTCCCCGCGGACGTTTGGACGCATGACCCCAAGGTGGGCGGCGGGCGTTTTGTCGGCGAGGGCTGCCATATTTTCGATCTGCTCTGCGAGATCGTCGGCAAGCCGCCGGTGAGCGTCTATGCGTCGGGCGGCACTTTCCTAGACCCCGAAAAAGTCAGAATCCCCGACAGCGCCATCGTCACAATCACTTTCACAGACGGCTCGGTCGGCACAACGCTGATCACCAGCGCGGGCTGCTCAGCCTTCCCGAAAGAGTCCACGGAAATTTATTGCGACGGCAAGGCCATCTGGGTCAACGACTTCACCTCGATGGAATATTACGGTTTCGAAGGTCACGCCAAGACCACGCTGGCTTTTGATAAAGTCGACAAGGGACATGCGTCCGAGATCGACCAGTTCGCCGATGCGATTTTGCTCGGAAAAGACAGCCCGAACGGCCTCACCAAAGCGGCGCGCGCGGCGGTGCTGAGCTATATGGTCAACGAATCGGTCGCAAGCGGCAAGCCGGTTGCGATCTGCGAAAAGGACTATATCTTTTAAATGAATATCGCACTTGTTTTTGATCCCAAAAAGGTTCCCAAGCTCTTTTCAGCCGAGGCCATCGCTCGGTTGGAAGCGCTCGGAGCTATGACATATCACGCGGATTCGTCCGATGTGGCTAATGCGGATGTCATCATCACCTCGTGGGGCAGCCCGGCGATTGATAAAGAGATTTTAGATCGCTGCCCGAACCTGCGGTTGGTGGCACACGCCGCCGGAAGCGTCAAATCGGTTGTGACCGAAGAGCTTTGGGCGTGCGGTGTCCGGGTGACCAATTCGGCAAAGATGCTCGGGATGGGCGTTGCCGAGACCGCGCTGGGGTTCACCATCTGTGCGGCGAAAAATATCTTTGCACTCAATTCCGGGATTCACGGCGGCGGATGGGATGAGGGCAGGGAAAATGTGCGCGAACTCTATACCCTCACGGTCGGCGTTTTGGGCTCAGGTTGGGCGGGCGGGCATTACATCAAACTGCTGCAAAACTTCAATGTGCGCGTGCTATGCTATGACCCGTATTTGAGCGCGGAAAAAGCGGCTTCACTGGGTTGCGAAAGAGCGACGCTCGAAGAAGTTTTAAAAAACAGCGACGTCGTCTCGATTCACGCCCCGGCGATTGAGGCGACAAACCATATGATCAACGCCGACACGCTGAAGCTGATGAAAAAGGACGCGGTGCTCATCAATACGGCGCGCGGAACCATCATCGACGAGAAAGCGCTGTATGAACATCTTCTGGCGGGCAATCTGCGCTACGCATGCCTCGATGTCTTCGACCCGGAGCCTCCCGAGGCCGACAATCCCCTGCGGAAATTGCCGAATTGCATACTCACCCCTCATTTGGCGGGACTTGTCACGAACGGCTTACAACGGATCGGAATGCATGTCACCGAGGAAATCGGGCGGTTTTGCCGCAACGAAAAAATGGAATGCGAAGTGCTGAAAAAGAATCTTGAAACAATGGCGTAAAATTTATTTATATCATTATCATCTTTGAAAGGGTGGTCATTTTATGGTCAGAATCGGTGTTGTAAATATCGACGTCTCACATCCGAAGGCGTTTTCGGAGTATTTGAAAAAAGAGAACCGCGCACGCTATGTCGCGGTGTATAACGACGGTTTCCGCGGCGACGACGAGGTCGAGGGATTCATCAAAAATTACGGGCTCGAAAAGCGGTGCAAATCGGTCGAGGAACTCGCCGATACCGTGGATATCGGCTTTATTCAGGGCTGCAACTGGGATAAACACCTCGGCTACGCGATGCCCTTTATCGAGCGTAAAAAGCCGGTCTTTATCGACAAACCGATGGTCGGCAACCTCGCCGACTGCCGCAAAGTCGAACAGCTGGTCAAAAACGGCGCGGTGATTTTGGGCAGCTCGTCAGTGCGTTATGCCGAGGAGATTCAGGCGTTTTTGAGCATCCCCGAATCCGAGCGCGGCAAGATCGTCACGGTGTTCGGCACCTCCGGTATGGACGAGTTCAACTACGCCATCCATGTCGTCGAAGCCATCGGTGGAATCATGGGTACCGGAGCGGTCTCGACCCGGTATGCGGGGCGCGCAGACGTCGACGGACAGGCCTGCGAGACCTTTGTGATCAAATTCGCAAACGGCGCGACGGGCGTATATAATGCCTATTTGGGCGTTTGGCAGCCCTTTGATATGGTGGTCATGACCACCAAATCGACCTACCATTTTCGCATTGAAGCGGGCAAGGTTTACGGCCAGCTGCTCGACCGTATCTGTGACTATATGGAGACCGGGAAAAACCGGTTGGCTCCGGTTACGACGATCACCGAATCGATCCGCGTGATGTTAGCCGGACGCATTTCCCGCGCACAGGACGGAAAAGAGATCAAAATCGCCGACATCCCCGAAAACGATCCGGGTTTTGACGGCACCGAATTTGCACGCGGATATGCCAAAGCCGCAAGCAAGATTTATTTATAAGTTATGATTCAGATTAAGCGCGCCGACTGCAATTTCGAACGGGAGCCGTTGGTTGCGCCGTTCGGATTCAAGGGCGGTTATGTCAACGAAATTTGGCAGGCGGCGGCACGGCTCGAAAGCGAATCGGGGCAGAGCGGTGTCGGGCTTGCGATTCAGAGCATCCTGTGGTCGGACGCGGCGGTGTTTGCCGCCAATCTGCCGACCGCGGGCAACGCGCTGATGTACCTGATGACCGCGTTTGCGTTGCAAAAAGCCAAAAAGATCTCGTTCGAGACCCCGACGGATCTGCTCGAAAAGCTCTATCCGCTGACACTCGAATACGGCAAAAAAGTCACGGGCAACCCGAATCTTCGCCCGACTTTTGCGCTGAATGCGCTGGTCGCGGTGGACAACGCCGCGTGGCTTCTGTATGCCCGCGAAAAGGGGATTACGAATTTCGACGACCTGGTCCCGGACGACGTCAAACCCGCGCTCACGACAAGGCACGAAAAGCTCTCCGCAATCCCGCTGATCACCTACGGCATCTCGATGTCCGATGTGGTTAAGACGCTCGACGAGGGGTGCTTCTTCCTCAAGGTCAAGATCGGCTCCGACCCCGAGAAGAACGGAGACCTCAACAAGATGGTCGAGTGGGATAAAAAGCGGCTTTCGGACATTCACGAGGCGGCCAAAAACCGCACGACGCCCTACACCGCTGACGGTAAAATCCCGTATTACCTTGACGCCAACGGGCGGTATGATAACAAAGACCGCTTGCTCCGGCTGCTCGACCACGCCGATAAAATCGGCGCTCTGGAGCGGATTATGCTGCTTGAAGAGCCGTTCCCCGAGGACTATTTGGCCGATGTGAGTGATATTCCGGTGCGGCTTGCGGCGGACGAGAGCGCACATTCCGATGTGGATGCAAAAGAGCGCATTGATCTCGGGTACAAGGCCATCGCTTTGAAACCGATCGCCAAGACCCTGAGCATGAGTTTTAAGATTTTAAAGATCACCTATGAGCGCAAGATTCCGTGTTTCTGCGCCGATTTGACTGTCAGCCCCGTGATGATCGATTGGAACAAAAATATCGCGTCGCGTTTGGTTCCGCTGCCCGGTATGAACATCGGCGTGCTCGAGACCAACGGACATCAAAATTACACCCGCTGGGAGACGTTGAAGTCCTTCCATCCGTGCGCAGGCGCACCGTGGACGGAGGTCAAAGGCGGCACGTTCACACTCAATAAGGACTTTTACGACCGCAGCGGCGGCATTTTCCTGAGAAGCGAGCACTACGAGAATTTAGTGAAATAAAGAGGTGAATTCGCATGGCCAATTACGTGAAAATCAGCGCGATCGGCCCAGCAAGGCGGGAAGTGGACCGGAACATGGAAATAAACCGGTGCGTCCAAGACATGATGGATTACTGGGACGGGCTGCTTTCGGATGTTTTAGTTGAAAAGCCCGATCTGATCGTGCTGCCCGAGGCCTGCGACCAGCCCTGCAACCTGACGCCTGAGCGTCGCATGGCCTATTTCGAGGCAAGAGGCGACCGTTTCCGCGACCGCTTTATGAAAATCGCACGCGAAAACCGGTGCAATATCGCCTATTGCGCTTATCGCACCCTGCCCGACAGCACGATGCGCAACTCCCTCCAGTTTATCAACCGCAACGGCGGCATCGACGGCATCTATGATAAAAATTATCTGGTGATCGGGGAGCATACCGAGGAAAAGATCGCATACGGGCGTGAAATTGCGGTGGTGAACACCGATTTCGGTACGGTCGGTGGGATCATCTGCTTTGACTTGAACTATGACGAACTGCGTTTGCGGTATCAAAAAAACCCGCCCGAATTGATGGTATTTTCATCGATGTACCACGGCGGAATGATGCAGAACGTCTGGGCATATTCCTGCCGGTCGTATCTGGTCAGCGCCATCGCGGGGCCGCCCTGTCAGATCATCTCGCCGCAGGGCGTTGCGATTGCCGCCTCGACCAATTACACCAACCACGTCACCGCAACGATCAATTTGGATTACGCGCTTGCGCATATGGATGATAACCTTGGCAAACTGCACGCGCTCAAGCAGAAGTACGGCCCCAAGGTCACAATCTTTGACCCGGGGTATCTCGGGAGCGTGCTGATCACCAGCGAGACCGACGAGCGCTCCGCTGCCGACATGGTAGCGGAGTTCGAAATCGAACTGCTCGATGACTATTTCGCCCGTTCGACCAAAGCAAGAGAGGAATCGTTACGGAAGAAAAAGTAAAACGGTCTTTATAAAAATTGGAGCCGGTTTCCTTTCGAAAACCGGCTCTCATATTGTAATATAGGGCGGAATGAGGGCATCCCGCCCTACTTATCGCTTATATAATGATCTTTATTTTACGGCTGCATGGCGCCGAACAGGACCAGCCAGGCCAAAACGGACTTTGCTGCCAAGCTGAGAACGATGTAGATGCGCTCGCCGTGCAGATAATCCACCCACTTGCCGACGCGTTTATACTGTAAAATCATATTGATCGGGAAGGTGTTGAACGCCACGAAATAAGTGCCGACAATCGCCCAGACAAACCACGGAACCATGTCGTAATTGCCGGTTCCGGTCATGTACAGAATGATCACAACCCACGGCGCGATACCGGCGATCGAGCCCCAGACAAACGGACCCCAGTTGACCTTTTTCTTCTCCGCACCGGCGTTCAGCTGCTCCATCACGAGGCCGAACAGATTCATGGTAGCGTTGACAACGAAAATCAGAATCAAAGTGGCGATGTCGTAGATGCCGAACAGGGTGCTGATGAGCACGATCATAATCGACGAGCTCAGGGCGTATTCGAACCAGCGGAATTTGTTGATGCCTTTTTGCAGATCGCTGACATAAGTCTTGCCATTCAGGACGATGAGGGCGTGGGCGGCCGCCGAGATCAGCAAAAACACGGCGACCAGAATACCGAAGGGCAATTTGAAAAGCTCCCTGCTCGCCGATTCGAGCGACTGCGTGGCGGGGTTATAGGTGAGGTAATTCTGTGTAATTACCGGTTGAAACTCGGCGATTTTTTGAATCACATTCGTGGCGAGAAACAGCATAGCGATACCCTGAACCAGATGAAACGCACCCATAATCAGGTTGAAGCGTTTGAGTTTTGTAAACGTGTTTTCCATTTAGACGGCCTCCTTTAACGGTTTTATGGCTTGATTTTAATAGGAAAAACACATTTTATCCGTGATTTTATCACAATATGGAAAGGATTTTAGCAAAAATAAAAGCGCCTAACGACGCTTTTTTATTGATTTTTCTTTTCGAGCACCCTCCATAAAGGGAAATTTATTGAATCTGTTTTTCAAGAGCAGTAATACGCTTAAGCCAAGAAGCTGCCGAGGCGTCAGAGGGCATTCTCCAGTCGCCGCGCGGGGACAGGGAGACGCTGCCCACTTTGACCCCGTCGGGCAGGCAGCTTCGTTTATACTGCTGCGCAAAGAACCGCGTGTAGAAAACCCGCAGCCACTTTAAAATGGTCTTGTTGTCAAACTCGCCCCTGAACGCTAATGCGGCCAGATAAAAAATCTTTTCGGGTTCGAAACCGAAGCGCATGACATAGTAAAGGAAGAAATCATGCAGCGCATAAGGGCCGACGATGTCCTCGGTCTGCTGTGCGATTTTGCCGTCTGCATTGGGCGGGAGCAGTTCTGGGCTGATCGGCGTGTCAAGAATGTCACGGAGCACTTCGGTGCTTTTTTCAAAGATGTTATATTGGATAATGCCATCGATCATCCATCGAATCAGCGTCTTCGGAATACTGCCGTTGACATTGTACATGCTCATATGGTCGGCATTGTAGGTACACCAGCCGAGTGCGAGCTCGCTGAGGTCACCGGTTCCGACGACAAGCCCTCCGACTTCGCCGGCGTAATCCATCAACACCTGGGTGCGCTCGCGGGCCTGCGTGTTTTCAAAGGTGAGGTCGTGCTTGTTGATATCGTGGCCGATACTTTGATAGTGCAGCTCGCAGGCCTGCTTGATGTCGATCTCTTTGCTTGTGACGCCGAGGGTCTTCATCAGTTCAAGCGAGTTTTGATAGGTGCGGTCCGAAGTGCCGAAACAGGGCATGGTAATGCCGATTACATCCGTCAGCGGGCGTTTTAATTCCCGCATGACCTCGGCGCTGACCAGCAGGGCAAGCGTGGAATCGAGCCCGCCGGAGACGCCGACGACGGCCTTGCCCTTGGTATGCTCAAGGCGCTTTTTCAGCCCCGCGACCTGCATTCGGAAGATGTTCAGACAGCGTTCGAGGCGATCTTTTTGGGTGGGTGGGACAAACGGCAGTTTGCGCAGGGGATATAAGGTGCCGTCGCCGTGGAAGTCACTTTTTGAATCTGTAATATCAATAGTGCGAACAGGTTCGCTGACCCCGTAGAGGTCGACGCTGTCTTTGAAGCTCTTGTTTTTCATGCGGTCTGCGCGGATTCTGCCGAGGTCGATGTCCGAAACAAGTAAATAATCGGTGTCGATCAGCTGCTCATTTTCGCGGAGCAGCGCGCCGTTTTCCGCGATCAGCGAATGACCCGAATAGATCAGATCGGTGGTTGACTCGGTGCCTCCCGCGGAACAGTAGACATAACCGCAGAGGGTGCGGCCCGACTGCTGCTTGACGAGATCACGGCGGTATTCTCTCTTGGCGATGATCTCGTTGCTGCAGGAGATATTCACAATCAATTCCGCGCCTCCGAGCGCTAAAAACGTGCTCGGCGGGATCGGCACCCAGAGGTCTTCGCAGATCTCGACGCCTATACGGAGGCGGTTATTCAAATTGAAAACGAGGCCTCTTCCGATGGGGATGTCGTAGATCTCGGAGATACCAAATAGCGAAGAGGACAAAACTTTTTCTTTGAGGTCGCAGGAAGTCGAAAACCATCTGCGCTCGTAAAATTCGCTGTAGTTGGGCATAAAGGTCTTCGGCACAATCCCTTCGATCCTGCCATGATTGATCACAATCGCGCAGTTATAGAGCTGATTTTGAACGGTGACCGGCATTCCGACCACGGTAATAAAATCCCAAGAACGCGACGCCTCGAGAAGTTTAATAAGCGCTTTATTCGCTTCGTCGAGCAGCGTTTTTTGAAAGAACAGATCAGCGCAGGTATACCCGGAGATGCAGAGTTCCGGGAACACCAACAGATCGGCTTTTGCCTCCTGGGCCTGTTTGGCTTTATTTAAAATTTGAGACAGGTTATATTCGACATCGCCCACGCCGACATTCGGGACGGCGCTCGCGGCTCGGATAAAATCAAACATAGCACGACCATCCTTTGCAGAAAGATTCGTTTGAGATGGTATAGTGAAGCCACTAAAAAATCAAATACGAGAATAAGCGGTAAGTGGCTTCACATTGGGTAAAACCACTTTAATTTTGCCTTGAATTAAAAGTGGTTTTACTATAATTCGGCTGGCGGAAGAGAGTTTTTATCCCGCCTGATTCATTATACCATATTATTGCATAAATTACACCTAGGCAAATCTACTGCATTATGTAGGTGCTGTCCATTCTTTTTCAGGGCCGGGCGTACATCCTTTTAACGGCGTCTCGGATCTCCTGATAACTTGTGCAGCGACAGAGGTTGGACTGAAGCCAGTCTTCAATGACGATTTCATCGGGCAATATCGGTTTTTGCGTTTTGAGCGCATAGCAGACCATTAAAAAGCCCGAGGTGCAGTAGCCGCACTGGAAAGCATCGGCGTCAATAAAGGCCTTTTGAATCGCGGCAGTGCCGCCGAGACCTTCGACCGTCAAAATCTCGTGCCCCTCCGCTTCGACCGCGAGCAGCAGGCATGATTTATTCGGCCAGCCGTCGACCATCACAGTGCAGGCCCCGCAATCGCCGTTCAGGCAGCCCGGTTTTGCAGCGGTCAATCCAAGCTGTTCCCGCAGTACGTCGAGCAGGATGTCCGACGGGCGCACCATAACTTCGTGCGTTTCTCCGTTGATGTTTAAAGATACCACAACCTTGCCCTCATATCGAACCATTTTCCCATTCCTCCAACAATGTTTTCAAAGAGTTTTTAAAAACAAAAAGACGGTATTCGCCTGAACCCTCCGGATCGCTGTACGGAGGTTCCGGTAATAATCCGGCGGCCTCTTCCGCGCGAACGGCGCAGGGCTTTCTGTGGTCATTCAGGACGGTCTCAATCTCTGTGCTTCGAAACGGATGAGAGCAGACCCCCGAAAACGCGGTACGGAGTTTGCTGCCCTTCCAAAGCGCGGCGACGGTGACGAGCGGATAATCGATTTTCTCATTCGCGGATTTTTTTTGATGGGCATGACGTGCGATCAGTGCCCAGAGCGGAATTTGAACCCGCATGACAAATTCGTCCGGACAGCGCTCCAGGCGTCCGTGAAACACATTGCGAAACGGTGCGACGCGTTTTCCCTTCGGACCGAAAAAGATGATTTGGGCTTCGGAGAGCATCAGGGGCAGCGAGGTCTCCCGATAGATGATCGTGCCGCAAAGATTTCCGCCGAGCGTGATCCGGCACTGGTTGGTATGGTCGGCGATTCTGCCGCCGGCCAAACGCATCAGCGGAAACAAATTGGATTCGCTGATTTGACTCAGCGTACAGGCCGAGCCGATATACAGATATTCGTCGTCTTTAGATAACACACGGCACTCGGGGATATTTTTGATGTCGATCACGGCGTCCGGGCGAATCGCTCCTGCCCGGCTCATTGAAATGATCTCGCTGCCGCCTCCGTAATAAAGCGGGATTTTTCCTTCCGCCGCAAGAGACGAATAGATGTCCGCGGCTTCCTTGAGGGTATCGGGACGGCAATATATAAAATTAAACGGAATCATGGGTTTAATCTCCTTCCGGCGTTCGCCAAACGTTCTCGGGTGTGAGCGGAAGGGTGACCAATTGCCGCCCGAACGCGGCGGATAGAGCGTTTCCGAGAGCTGCGGGAATTCCGAGAATCCCATGCTCGGCGAAACTGCGCACGCCGTAGGGCGAATAGCTCTCCGGCGTCTCGACAAATCCGACGCGGTAATCGGGCTCTTGCCCGATATGCAGCAGTTTATAAGTCCGCAGGTTCGGCAGTTTCGGGACACCGTTTTGGTCATAGAAGAAAACCTCACGGCTCGATAAACTGATACCCATCGACATCCCCCCTGCGATCACAGCGCGCATCGATTCGGGGTTGATGACCTTACCGACATCAATCACGGTCGAGGCGTTGATGATCCGATAAGTCAATGTGGAAAGATCCGCTTCAACTTCGACAACCTGCGCGCCGACCGTCCATTCGGGCCCGGTTTTGCCTTTCCCGGTCAGCGGGTCAAGCGTACAAAGCCCTTTTAGTATATAGCCGCCCCGACCGATGGCCGGCTCCCCGAGGGACTGCCCGGAATCGGATTTATAACCCTGCACGATATCCTTAAAAGCGATGAATTGTTCGGGATTCTTTTTGGAGAAGACGCGGCCGTTCTCAACCTCGATTTCCTCCGGCGGACAATTCAAAACACTCGAGCCGTTACTGCGCAGTTGATTGACCAAGTCGTCGGCGGCGCGCATCACGGCATGTCCGGCCATGAATTCGGTCAAACTCGCGACCGATTTCCAGTGCTCGGGGGCGGCACGGGTATCGACGGAGTAGACGATATGCACCTGATCCGGACTCATCTTCAGTTTTTCCGCCAGCATCTGTGCCAGATGGGTCTGGCTGTTGGAACCCATCTCGACGACGCCGGTGTGCAGATTGAGCGAGCCGTCGGGATTAAAAGTGATCAGCGCCCCCGAAATCGCATCGGTCGGCGGATTCTCGGTTTTCCAAAAACAAGAGATTCCCTTTGCGCGTACAGTGTTTTCTTTGATGGTCACCGGTCTGCCGCCGTTCCAATTCGACAACGAGCGGATGTCATAGAGGCATTTGGTCAGATTGCCGGTGAGATCGTTTGTGCATAAAACCTGCGAAGGAGTCAGGCAGTCGGGGCCGATGGCGTTTCTTAAACGGAATTCAAACGGATCGAGTGCGTATTTTTTTGCTAAAAGATCGAGTGTCCGCTCAATACAAAAAGTATAGGACTCATGTGAAAAACCACGGAAAGAGGTCACATAGGTGTGGTTGGTATAGACGCACAGTGAATCACACCAAAGGTTGTCGACTCGATAAGGGCCTGTGCAGTCCATTGCGATGGCTTTTGCCATATAGGGGGAGGTGTCGGTATAGGCACCGCAGTCGAGCCGGTAAGTCAGCTCTGCGGCTTGAATCAGTCCATCCTTATCTGCTCCGATTTTGATATCCGCTTCAAGTCCCATACGGCAGGGAGCAGAAGCCATATCCTGCTCTCTCGGAATCGAGAGACGCACCGGCTTTCCTCCGACGCTGCGTGAAGCAAGGAAAGCTAAAATTTCGAGCATGACCGGTGCTTTACCGCCGAATCCGCCGCCGATGAACGGCACATGGACCCGGATTTTTCCGGATTCGATTAAAAAGGTTTCGGATAGTTGCTTGCGGACGCTGTATGGCGCCTGTGAGGAAGTGGTAATCAAAACCTCGCCGTCTGCGGAGATCTCGGCACGTGCTGTGCGTACCTCCATCGCGAGATGGCCGGAGGGCGGCAGATAAAAACGCTGTTCGACAACGGATGTACAACCTTTGAACGCCTCTTCAACGTTTCCTTTGCGCATGCGGTAGCGGCTTGCGATATTGGTTCCGGGTTCGGGGTAGATATCGGTCAGCGTTTTCCTGTAACTGTCGTTATCATGAAGCAGCGGTGCACCCTGAGCAAGTGCCTGCGTCGGTGTCAGCACAATCGGAAGCGGCTGATAATTCACTTGAATCAGACGCACGGCCTGTTCTGCGGCGGGCTTGTCCTGCGCGATGACCATCGCGATCGGCTCACCCGCATACCGAACGACACCGCGCGCGAGAGCGGGGCGGTCTTCGGTCAACGGTCCGAACAGCAGCGGACAATCTTTTCCGATCAAAATCGTTTTGACTCCATTCACCTCAAGCGCCGCAGAAAGATCGATATGGTCGATTTTGGCGTGTGCGCAAGTGCTCATGAAGAGTCGTGCTTCGAGCAAGCCGGTTGTCGGCAGATCGTCGGTATATTTCGCCTTTCCCGTAACTTTATCCCAAGCATCCTTTCGCCGAATGCTCTCTCCGACAGCCATATTCAATCGCAGTCCCCCCTTTAAAAATTCATAAAAAGAAAACAAGGGCTGTGGATAATTTGCCCTTGTTTACATTAAATATCCAAATTTTTAATCGTTACGTTTTGCGCCTGATGAGGTTTACGATCAGAAGTAAAATAACCGCGCCGCCTGTCGCCACCAACAAGCTCCAAACATTGAAGCCCGTGATGCCTTTTCCGCCGACCAGGTTCATGACAAGACCGCCGATAAAACCGCCGATGATACCGACGATGATATTTGCCCAAGCACCCATTTTTCGGTTGTTTTTCGTGATCATACTCGCAATCCAACCTGCCAGCGCACCGATGATAATCCATCCGATAATGCCCACTTCTTCGCCTCCTTTCATGCCTTTTACAGGCAAAACCCTGTAAGAAACATTATATTATAGGCCATTTTCAATAAAATAACCGAAAAAGGTCTATTTCATGAAAAACAATAAAATTCTATTTTAATATCATTTGTAAAACGACGTTTGTGCAAAGAAGCAGCGCCGTAATACCGGCGTGCAAAATCACGGAAGTCCGATATTGCTTTTTTTCATTTATTTTTTCAATCCGGTTTTCCAGAAACTCAACCGGTTTTAATAGATAGGGTTTGAATTGATATCCAATAAAAATAATCGCGCTTGTGATTAGATTTTGGGCGACAAAGAACAGGATGAACTTATCGACGCTGCTGATGACCGAGACGTCCCGGATCCAGGCGGGTACGAGAAACAGCAGATACAGAATATAAAGCACACGCCAGCCGGTGTTTGTTGCAAGCGCCGCTATCGCTTTGACAAACGGGTTTTTGCGTTTTGCAAGGCGATTGACCGCAAATACCACCGCCGCCATCGCGAGCGCCTCGAATACAATCGAAACCGCCGGATTGATCACTTTATCAATTCTGCCCGGCAAAAACAAATTTAACAGTTTGATCGCCGCGCAGAGTAACCCTATAAAACAGATCGACGAAATTTTACCGGTTTTTCGGTAAACATTCGACATAAAAAAGCAGGCAGCGGGATACCAGATCAGCCAGCTGTAGTCGAATGAGACGGCGTGCAGCAAATAATCGGCCGTCGCTTCAAAGATACCCCATAAAGCGCCCCAAGATAAAATGGTTAAAAAAATGCCGTATTGTTCGGATTTGTTGTTTTTTTTCATTTGCTCAGCTCCCGTCTCGCATTCGCTGCAAGCATATGAATATAAGAACAGATTCATACCGAGCGAGACTCCGGATAAATTTTTCAAATCGTTACAGATTGCAATTTTCAATAAAATTCGATATAATTTCAGTCGGTTCTTTTTATTAAAGTAAGGAAAAGAGGATATAATGATTCAAAAAGACCGCCTGCTTACCCTGTTCGGGCAGCTTGTCTCAATCGACAGTCCCTCGTTTTATGAACGGGATGCGGCAGATTTTGTCAAGGCCAAACTGAGCGAGCTCAACATTGCGGTTCAGGAGGATAACGCCGGGGTAAAGTCAAACGGGAACTGCGGAAATTTGTATGCCTGCATCGAAGGGACGTTAAAACTCCCGCCGTTATTATTTTGCGCTCATCTCGACACAGTCGAGCCTTCGCACGGAAAAAAGGCAGTGAGCGGTAAAAACGGTATCATTACTTCGGACGGGACTACCATTCTCGGCGCCGACGATTTTGCCGGAGTCGCCGCAATTTGCGAAGCGCTTTTTGCGCTCAAAGAAGCCGGGATACCGCATCGCCCGCTCGAGCTGCTGTTCACGGTTTCGGAGGAAAAATACAGCGTCGGCGTAAAATTGTTCGACTTTTCAAAAATCAAGAGTCGGGAGGCCTATGTTTTCGACCTCTCGGGTCCGGTCGGCGATGCGGCTTACGAAGCTCCGACGATCTTGTCGTTCAAAGCGAAATTTATCGGGCGTGCCGCTCACGCGGGATTTGTACCCCAAGAGGGCATTCATGCGATTAAAGCGGCGGCAGAGGCGATTTCAAAGATTCGATGCGGCAAGTACGACGGAATGACCGTGAATATCGGAACAATTTCCGGTGGAACGGCAACGAATATCATACCCGACAGCTGCGTGATCACGGGAGAAATTCGAAGCAATTCGGACGAAAATGCTCATCAAAAATTGGATGAAATCTCAAAGACAATCCGGGATGCTGTTGTGATGGCCGGCGCGGCGGTCGAATTGGAAAGTACCGTACATATCACTGCTTTTAAAACTGAGCTTTCGCATTCCGCTGTCAAAAGGTTCGAAAACGCCTGCAGACAGTTGCATCTCCAATCGAATTTATGCTCTACTTTTGGCGGAAGCGACCTCAACACGCTCACTTTACACGGAATAAACGGCATCGTGCTTGCAACCGCGATGAACAACTGCCATTCCTGTGCCGAATACACCAGCGAGCGGGAACTCTTGCGGATTACAGAACTCGCTTTCTCCTTAATGACGGCAAAGGATTGAGTACGGTGACAATAACTTTTCACAATTTTTTTAGGAGAATTTACAATGAAACAGACGAAACGAATCCTTGCACTCCTGCTGGCTTTATCAATGATTGTCTTTGCCGGATGCGGTTCGAAAACCATCGGAACCAGTTCGAAACCCTTCGCGAACAGTGACGGCATTAAAGAAAACGGATTTTGGGAAGGAATAAAAGCGCGCAAATATGTAAAATTGTGCGATTATTCGTCGATTACCATCCCGAGTGAAACCCGTGCGATTACCGGTAAGGCCGTTCAGTCAGAGATCGACGATATCCTCTCGGATTATGCCGTCGAAAATAAAGCGACAGACCGCGCTGTCGCGGACGGCGATTCCGTCAATATCGACTATGTCGGGAGCGTGGACGGCGTTGAATTTGACGGCGGAAGCACGAAAGGCACCGGAACGGACGTCGTCATCGGGAAGACAAATTACATCGACGATTTCCTGCAGCAGCTCATTGGGCACAAACCCGGTGAATCGTTTGACGTAAATGTGACATTTCCCGAAGATTACGGGGTTGAAAACCTCAACGGAAAAGACGCGGTTTTTGCCGTTACAATCAACTATATCACAGAGAGCTCCGTCCCGGAACTGACCGATGCGTTTGTCTCGGAACAATTGTCAGTTTCGCACGGATGGAAGACCGTGGCGGAAATGAAGGCGGATATATTAAACGATCTTCAGGAGGCTGCAATCACAAAATATATTCAGGATTACATTATCGGGAATTCCACAATAAAATCGCTTCCAAAGGCGATTTTAGAATATCAACAAAATTCAATGATGCTCTATTATCAAAATTATGCCAATCAATACGGGATGGAATTTGATGAGTTTCTGAAAACCTATGCGGGATATGCCACGAAAGAAGAATTACTTGAGAAAAATCTGGAAGACAATACGAAAAGCGCAAACTACAGCCTGGTGATGCAGGCCATTGCGGAAGATGCCGGCATCTCGGTAACCGCGGACGATGTCGCTCCTTATTTCCTTAAATATTTTAATACGGACGACTATTCCGAATATGAGACAAATTTCGGAATGCCTTATTTGATGCAGGTGGTATTGTATCAGAAAGTATTGGATTTTCTCAAGAGCAACGCGGTTTCGGCATAACAAATAATTTTTCTTTTAGTCACAATTGAGCCATAATTCATACCGATAATATAGTAAAGCCACTTGAAATCCGACAAGTGAATCAGCGTTAAGTGGTTTTCACGCTCTATGAATTTCTTTCGTAACGAATGAACTTGGCGAAAGCAGGTGAATTGATGGTTTATCATATCCTAATTGTTGAAGATCAGCCCGAAATCAGCGGCATGGTCGCAAAATACCTTGAAATCGAGGGATATCGCGTACTTATCGCAAATGACGGATTTAAGGCGCTTGAACTCTTTAATAAGAATGAAATTCATCTTGCGCTGTTGGACATTATGATGCCCGGCATCGACGGTTTCGACGTACTTAATGAAATTCGTAAAATATCCGATATACCTGTGATCATGCTGACAGCCAGAACCGAGGAGATCGACCGGCTGAAGGGTTTTGACACGGGCGCGGACGACTATGTCGTCAAACCTTTCAGCGTCAAAGAGATCGTGAAACGAGTCAATGCGCTGATGAAGCGCACCTACCATAACACCGATGAAATCGTATTCAGATGCGATTCGCTGAGATTACACATAAAAAGCATGAAACTTTATCAGGGTGAGAAAGAGATTCCGATCACGGCGGCGGAATTTGAACTGCTTCGAGTGCTTTTTAAGAACAAAGGACAGGTGCTAACTCGCGAACAGCTAATTAACGCGGCGTTCGGATTCGAATATGAGGGTTATGACCGGAATATCGACAGTGCGATCAAGCGGCTCAGGCAGAAAATCGAGGACGATCCCGCGAACCCGAAAATTTTGCGTACCAAGTACGGCGCGGGTTATGTGTTGGGAGGTGCGTAAGGTGACCATCAGACGGCAGTGGCTATGGGTTCTGACCATCACGGCGGTTTTGGCCATATGCATCAATTCCTGGATTTCATCTTCGCTGATCAATAAATATTTCTTGTCCTACAACACCGCGAATTACAACAATCACATTAGCCAAATCGAACAACTCGCGGCAAGCGCTTTAAAAGACGGAGGCATTACAAATCAACAGCTCTCCGTGCAGCTTGAATCGCATTTGGACGACCCGATTGTCAGCATAAAACTCTATAATGCAGCCGGAATGCTTGTTGCGGAAGCTGCGAACATGCCGGGCAACGGGTATGGGATGGGAAACGGAATGGGCAACGGAATGCACTGGAATTCCGAAGAGGTTGACACCTACCGGATCATGGACGGCGGCACGGTTTTAGGCGTCCTCAACGTCACAAGATACAGTTCACTGAGAAATTCACAGGTCGCAGTACAATTTCAAGCCGCTCTGCTTCAAAACAGCGCTCTCTCTTTCGCAATTGTTCTGGCAGTGCTGATTATTATCGGAATTTTTGTCAGCCGGAGATTGAGCCGGGATTTGACAAACACGGCCTCCCAGGCACTCAGCATCGACATGGACGGAGACACGAGTTTTAAGCCGTCAAGAGTCCGGGAAATCAGAGTGATTCAGTCGAGCCTGGATACGCTCCGCGACCGGTTGAAAATCAAACAGATCAGCAGAAAAATGACTGTGGACGAGCTTGTCCATCAGACCAGAACACCGCTCACGATTTTACAGACCCATCTGGAGGGGCTTGAGGACGGCATTACGACGATGTCGGAAGACGAGATCAAAGTGTTTCGGTCACAGATTGACAACATTACATCTATCATATCAAATATGAGCATTCTGATCGACGCCGACAGACCTGTGCAGGAACTTCACCCCGAAGAAATCGATCTGCATGTGCTGCTCAGCCAAGTTATAAGCGGTTTAAAAGTGCAGTTCGATAAAAAGAAGATTGAGCTTCAAATGCCGAATACTCAGAAAGTTATCTTGAAAACCGATCCGTATAAACTGAGCCAATGTATTTATAATCTGATCACGAACGCCTATAAATTCATGGCTTCCGGCGGGATAGTTGAACTGTCTTATGAGACGGCTGACGCAAAGGTCTTGATACATGTGAAAGACACCGGTGTAGGAATTGCCGAAGAAGATTTGCCGCACCTGTTTGACGCCTATTTCAGAGGACATAACACTTCCGGGCGCAAAGGGGACGGACTAGGGCTATATATCGTGAAAGAGAATCTGGAGCAAATGGGCGGTTCGATCGGCGTCCGGTCAAAGCCGGGAGAAGGCAGCGAATTCACGATCACCCTTCCATTATAATTAATAACATACTTTAAACACCTCCGTCTATATGAGAACGGAGGTGTTTTTATTACCGTAAAAGATTTTTAAAATTATTTTTATGAGCATATTTCTGCCACAGTCGAATTTTATGATAGAGCCATAACCACCGAAGACGGTGGGAATTCAAGGAGGTAAACATATACCATGTTCAATTCTAAGATGAAAAAGATTCTTGCAGCCGGCGCTGCGGTTCTCGCATTATCGGCATTGTCCATTACCGCTTTTGCGGCATCCGCTTATAAAAGCCCCGCGGAAGCCGTTGCCGCGCTGACCGGAAAAACGGTTGAAAGCGTCGTCGACCAGCGGCAGGAGACCGGAGACACCTACTGCACGATCGCAAGCGAAGGAGGCGTTTTGGATGAATACAAAGCATCTGTGCTTCAAATGAAAAAAGATACTTTGAATGCGCGGGTCGCCGCAGGCACATTGACGCAAGAGAGAGCTGATGAGATTATAGCGGCCATTGAAAAAAATATGGCCGACTGTGATGGAACCTGTGACGGTAACGGCGGCGCAATGATGGGCCGGGGCTTCGGCGCTGGCAACGGCAACTGCGCAGGCAATGAGAGCGGGACCTGCACGGGTAACGGTACCGGGAACGGAACCTGCACGGGCAACGGCAACACTGACGGAACTTGCACAGGCAACGGTTTCGGCGGCGGGCGCGGCGGTCAGTGCGGAATGCGCGGGCAGAACGGTTCCTGCCTGACAGCAAACAATAACGGCTGATACTGTTCAACGAAACCCTTGAAATAACAAGCAAGCGGGCGTCGGAAGACGCCCGCTTGCTTTTTCGATGATTCAGATTTGCTTTTTGTCGAACATGAGGATTGAAAGAAAGATAAAAGACACTGTGAGGCCACCGGCGACGATCATTGCAGGATAAAAATCTGTCGGTAAAACCTGCCCGGAGATTAAACCCGTGTTCAGATTGGCGCAGCTGATGGGGTTATACTTATTCCAGGTCGGTATGATACTCATGAGCAAGGTAACTGCGATAAGGCAGAAGGTAAACAGCAATCCGCCGTAGTTTCCCTTGAATAAAATACCGCCCAAAATCAATTCCGTGATCAACAGCACGCCGTATACCCAGAGACCTGCCGCCGAAAGAAACAGGTTCTTAACATTATCCATGCTCCAGAAATACGCTGTATAACCATAAGTGATACCAAAGCAAAGAGCATAACATGCTGTCCAAATCAACGTTGCGGAGGTGAATTTGGACAGGATCACAACGGGCCTCGAAAGCCCTTTTGTCAGCATATTGACCAGGGTGCCTTTGCTGAATTCACCGGACATGATGCCGCCGAACACGAGCACGACGACGATCAGCCCCATTTGGGAGACGTTTTTGAAAAATTGTCCCCAGGAGTCCAGCGCCGAGGGCGTCGGAAGCGTGATGCTCATGCCCTCAGGCATCACCGAGCTCATGATATCCGGCAGAATTTTAGCTGTGACGGGGCTCATGATTCCGAACAGCAGAAACACAATCAGCAGAATTAACAGCTTATGCGTCCGTGAACTTTCCATGAGTTCTTTCTTTAAAAATGCTGTATACATTATTAAACCGCCTCCAAAAACAAGGTCTCGATGCTCGGCTCGAGAAGTTCGAATTTAATAGGACGCAGCCCTTTTTGTGAAAGGATGTCGATGGTGTCCTTTTGCGCGCGGGCGGCGTTTGCGGCCCTTAAAATCACCGTTGTGCCGTTTGTCTCGGTTTTGTTCAGATAGTCCGGCGTATCGATCGCCGAGAGGAAAACTTTCAGGTCATCCGGTGAACTGAATTCGATTAAAAGGCCGTCTTCGCGGTGCTGCTTTTTAATATCAGCGATGGTGCCGCAGAGCGCCAATTTACCGTTGTTAAGCAGGGCGATGCGGTCGCAAATGCGCTCCACGTCCGAGAGGATGTGGGTTGAAAACAGCACGGTGGTTTTGCCTGTGACCTGCTCCAAAATATCGAGTAATTCTTTTCGGCCGATGGGATCGAGCGCCGAGGTCGGCTCGTCACAGATGAGCAGTTTCGGCTCGTTGATCAATGCCTGCGCGATGCCGAGACGCTGTTTCATACCTCTCGAAAAGCCGCCGATTCGCTTGTTGGCCTTTTCAAGCCCGACCAAATGGATCAATTCCTCGCAGCGGCTTTTCAGAGTTTTGTGATCCAACCCCGTGATTTCGCCGCAGAGCGTCAAATATTCGATGGGTTTCATGTAGCCGTAGAACTCGGGCACGTCGGGCAGATAGCCGATAAAACGGTTGGTCCTGGTCTGACCGTACCGGACAGACTCGCCGTTGACGCGGATGGTTCCGCTGTCCGTCTTTAGTAACCCCAGAATCATCTTCATCGTCGTGGTTTTGCCCGCGCCGTTTTGGCCGATAAAGCCGAAGATGGATTTTTCGGGCACCTCAAAAGAGATATCATCGATGACCTTATTGTCGCCGAAGCTCTTTGAGACATGTTCAAGCGTTAAGATATTCATGAATCGGATTTTCCTTTCGTATTAAGGTTGAAGTTTTATTTTTCAACCTTCCTCACCTTTACCGAAAACAAAGTAGACAATGGGGCCGATGATCTGGACAAAGCACATGATGATCCAAAAGACCTTGCTGCCGAACCGGTAATGAGGGTGTTTGAGAACATGTACCAGCGCCGCAACTGTCAGCGACAATTCCGCAATGAGGATCGGGATTAAAAACGGGAGATACTCAATCAATTTTTCCATAAGATGACCATCCTTTCATAAATAGCGCTCCCTCGAGATGATTGAGGATATTTTGATAAACGGGGTTTTGCGCCAAAAAAGTAAACGCGGGGTTATTTTTGATGATGTTTATAACATCCTGTCGAATTAACTTGATATCGCGGGGGACGCTTTTGTTGAGCTCGTTTTCCTCCAGCCAATCGTCGAGCAGGTCAAAGTATTGGTCGCCGTGCAATTCCACCGCAAAGCTCGCAGAGGTGCAGACTCGTTCGTAACCGGCTAACATTTCAAGCGTCTTTTCCGCGTTTTGATTTGTTGCATAAGTCAGCGCGGCCACATAGTAAATCGGGGCAAGCAGATCGGGCCGGAGCCGATCGAAATCAAACACCTCGGCGACTTTGAGAAAACGGGCTAACAGAGGGTCAAACCGCCCGTCTTTCATATACAGTGACAGATAGGACGGGGCAAGACTAAGGAGGATGCCGAGATACTGGTAGACGCCTACCTGCATGACTGTCGCGGCTTTTTTGGAATCGCCCTTCATCTGATAAGCGCCCGAGAGAATGACTTCGGTGCTCATCACGGGCTTGGTGGAGCCCTCCAAAAGTTCAAGAACTTCGAGCGGTTTTTGCAGGGTCAGATAACAAATCGCCTGCATCGAGTTGGCTTGTTTTGAGAGCCAGAGGTCGTCTCCGTCGGTCTTGATATGTTCGCATAACCTGATGATCTCATTCAAAATCTCCTGCTGCTTTTCGGGTTCTTTCGCCAGCGGATGGTGGTTCAATAACAGCGCCGCAATCTCAAAGACCAACGGGAAGCAGGCGTAATACTTTTTTACGAGTTCCCTGCACTCTGCGTAAACCTCCTCAAAGGGTTTACTGCTGAAATCATGTGCAAGGCGGTTATAGTTTTTTTTAATATCCTCGGCGGTCATCTGGGGCAGGTAGCCGATCAGCTCGTCGATGCTGATGTTGAAATAGGCGGCAAGGCGCGGCAGAAACGTGATGTCGGGATAACTCTGTCCGGTCTCCCACTTGGAGACCGAGGCCTTTGAGACGCTCATGTATTCGGCGAGCTCATCTTGCGTAATGTTTCTTTCGTGCCGCTTTGCGGCAATCACCGTCGAAATGTTGATCTCTTTCAAGAAAAATCACCTCACGAGAAACATTATCACCCTTTTCACATGGAATATCAAGGGATTTATAATTGATTTCAGTTGATTAAATCAACTAATTGGAAACATTAAAAAATAAGCGTTCCCGCAAGAACACTCCTGGCTTCGCTTATTTCGGTTGAAGGAGGGTAAATCTGTTGGAGCTATTCGCCCGATTTAAATTGAGCGGATATAGCTATATAAATTAAATGGTTTATTTCTTGCATTTTCAAGGGCTTCGCTCAATATATGCACGAATTCTTCAAGTCCGGCCCGGTCCGTTTCAGTGAAGCGCCCGACGGAAGGACTGTCGACATCCAGCACTCCGATGATTTTGCCTTGAACGCGAAGCGGGATAACGATTTCCGAATTGGATGCGCTGTCGCAGGCGATATGACCGGGAAACTCATGCACGTCTTTGTCCAGCATCGTCGTACCTTGCCGTACAGCGGCTCCGCAAACGCCCTTTCCGACCGGAATCTCAATGCACGCAGGTTTTCCCTGAAACGGGCCGAGGATGATTTTTTCGTTTTCAGCAAAATAAAACCCGGCCCAATTGATGTCTTCGAGCGTGTTGAAAATTAACGCCGAGGCATTGGCGAGATTTGCGATATAATGCGGCACCCCTTGGATCAATGCCCGCAGCTGCGCGTTCATTTCATTATAATCGGTCATGTTTATCCTCCGGAAGAGTTCAATTTTTGGGCTCGCTGAAAATAAAATCGAATATAAGGCAAAATCAAAAGCAGACAAATTGAAAAATATGCCGTGAGTCGTATTATAACATATAGTGCGAAAACCGCAACGCAATTTTTCGGGTGCTGACAAACATGCGGATATTGACATATTCTATGGAATATGATAAAATCAAAAACCGCGATAGGGAGAGCGCATACGGTTTTACCGATGCAAATCTTTCAGTCGCTGTAAAATACGGAGAGGTATCGAAGAGGTCATAACGGGGCTGACTCGAAATCAGTTTGGGGGCAACTCCACGTGGGTTCGAATCCCACCCTCTCCGCCAAAAAGCCGGTAACGCAAGTTAACCGGTTTTTTTATTGTTAGCAATTTTTTCCGAATGGCATCTTTTAATGTACTCCTTTTATTGCGCTTTATGTATATTTGTGATATAATATATTTGGGTAAAATGACGAAAAAGAATTCGGATCATTTGCCCGGAGCATTTGATTATGCCAAACGACATATAATTTGGCTCGGAAACCTTTGAAAGGGGTGTTTTTTTATGGGACCCATGATCTGGATATGGGCGGGCATTTTTGTGGTCACGCTTCTCATCGAAGGCGCAACTGTCAGCTTGGTCAGCATTTGGTTCGCTGCCGGCGCTCTGGTCGCCGGTGTCGCAACCTTGTTCGGCGCGCAGCTGTGGCTTCAGCTCGTCTTGTTCATCGTGGTCTCCGGCGCAACTTTAACGGCGACACGGCCTTTAATGCGTAAAATGCGCGGCAAAAAGGAACCGACCAATGCGGACCGCAACATCGGCGCAGAAGCGGTTGTTTTAACACCGATTGAACCGCATACATTGGGCACAGTCAATGTTAACGGGCTTGTCTGGAACGCAGTCGATGTGGACGGCGGAAACATTCCCGCCGGCGAAGTCGTCATCGTCAAACACATCCAAGGCACAAAACTGCTCGTTAAAAAACAATCATAACCCACGAATCATGAGAAGAAAACAGTCATAACAGACAGGAGGATTACTTATGATCTTTGCAGCAATCGGTGTCGGCGGAAGCGTCGCAATCGCAATTATCGCTCTTTTCGTTCTGATCGTTCTGGTATCGAATATCAAAGTCGTGCCGCAGGCACATGCTTATGTCATCGAACGCCTCGGTGCTTATCACACAACTTGGGAAACCGGTCTGCACGCCAAAATCCCGTTCTTTGATAAAATTTCGAAAAAGGTCTCGCTGAAAGAACGCATTGCCGACTTCCCGCCGCAGCCCGTCATCACCAAGGATAACGTCACCATGCAGATCGACACCGTCGTCTACTTCCAGGTGACCGACCCGAAACTGTTCTCCTACGGCGTTGAAAACCCGATGATGGCCATCGAAACGCTGGCGGCGACGACCCTGCGCAACATCATCGGCGAATTGGAACTCGACCAGACTCTGACTTCCCGTGACACCATCAACGCCAAGATCCGTGTGATTTTGGACGTCGCGACCGACCCGTGGGGCATCAAAGTTAACCGCGTCGAGCTCAAGAACATCCTGCCGCCGAAAGAAATTCAAAACGCGATGGAGCGTCAGATGAAAGCTGAGCGCGAACGCCGTGAGGCGATTTTGCGCGCTGAAGGCGAAAAGAACGCCGCCATCCTCGTCGCCGAAGGTCAGAAGCAGTCTGTAATTCTCTCTGCGGAAGCCGATAAGCAATCCAAGATTTTGGCCGCCGAAGCCGAAAAGGAAAAGAAAATCCGCGAAGCCGAAGGTGAAGCCGAAGCGATTCTCAAGGTGCAGTCCGCGCTGGCTGACGGTATCAAGATGCTGAACGAATCCGCTCCTTCTCAGCAGGTCATCGCGCTCAAGAGTTTGGAAGCGCTGACAAAAGTCGGTCAGGGCTCGTCTACAAAGATCATCATTCCGTCCGAGATCCAGTCGCTGGCGGGTCTTGCGACTTCTGTTAAGGAACTCATGAAAGAATAAAAGTTCTTTAGATTACATCCAAACGCCTGTCGAAGAGATTTTCGACAGGCGTTTCTGTATTAAGGAATTATAATGCAGCGCTTGACAATATTGCGAGATAAAGTATAATTTTAGCGAATCGGTTTTTTAATATTTCTTTGTAAAGTAAAATATCTATTATGAAAACGGAAGAAAACGCTTGATGATTGAAAAAGACGAATTAAGGGCATGGGCCATTCAAAAAGCGATGGTGATTCCCGAGCGGAGAAAAAAGGAAGCAGATCTTGCGGCGGCGGAAAAGCTGCTCTTATCAAAAGAATTTAATGAATCTAAGATAGTTTTTTGCTATATCTCCGTCCGCGATGAGGTTTCAACACTTGAAATACTAAAAGCGGCGATTCAGCTCAAAAAGAAACTATGCGTGCCGAGATGTCTGCCCGAATACGCCATGGAAGCTGTGACTATCGAAAATATCAATGATTTGGAAAATGATTTATACGGTATTCCGACCGTGAAAAAGGGCGGGCAAGTCATACCTGTTTCCTTGATTGATTTAGCAGTGCTGCCATGCCTGTGCGCCGATGAAAGAGGTTATAGAATCGGGTACGGAAAGGGATATTACGACCGCTTTTTGGCCGAATATCAGGGATTCTCGGTTGTGCTGTGCCGAAAAGAACTTTTAGTGAATGAGATTCCCGCGGAACCGCACGATCGAAAAGCCGATCTTGTCATCGCGTCATAACTAAATCCAAAGGAGAACATTTATGTTTCAACCTGTTTGTGAAACGCTTCAAAATCCGGAGCGCTACCTCAAAAAGACCGCCGAGCTGACGCCGGAAAAACTGCAAAAAGCCCTTGAACAGGCGCTTGTGCGCATCGACAGAGGCATTGAGTTATTTGGGGGGAAAACCTTTCCGCCGGCGGGCTCAGGCGCAGGATATCTCTATCAGGCGACCGTGAACAAGGGCTGGACCGAGGGCTTTTGGCCGGGGATGCTGTGGCTTGCCTATCAATTGACCAAAGACGATAAATACCGCACTGTCGCCGAGCAGAGCGTTGGCAGCTTTGCCGAGCGCATGGATAACCGGGTCAATGTCGATTTTCACGACATGGGCTTTTTATTCGGACTTTCCTGTGTGATGGCGTATATGCTCACAGGAAATAAAAAAGCCCGGACTTACGCACTCAAATCTGCGGATTGCCTTGCCAACCGCTATCAGGAAAAAGGGCGGTTTATTCAGGCCTGGGGACCGATGGGCGTGCCGGACAATTACCGACTGATCGTCGATTGCTATATGAATCTGCCGATGCTGTTTTGGGCAACCGAACAGACCGGTAATCAGCGTTATGCCGAGATTGCAAAGATTCATGCAGAAACTGCTTTCGAGACGGTTTTCCGTCCGGACGGGACGACTTTTCACACCTTTTTCTTTGATCCCGAAACCGGCGAACGGCTGCGCGGTGTGACCGCACAGGGCTATTCCGACGACTCCTGTTGGGCGCGTGGACAGAGCTGGGGCATCTACGGGCTTCCGCTCTATTTCGATGACAGCGGCGATAAGTCCAAACTGCCGTTATGGTATCAGATTACGAACGTTTTCCTGAATGCCCTTCCGTCCGATCTGGTTTCCTATTGGGATTTGATTTTCGGCGAGGGCAGCACAGAGCCGCGCGATACTTCAGCGGCTGCGATCACTGCCTGCGGGATATTGAGAGCGGAAAAATACCTGGCGGATAAAAACAAATATGACTCCGCTGCCAAAGCCATTGTTTGTTCGCTGATTGATCACTATACGACTGCGCAGGGTGAAAAGTCCACCGCGCTGCTCAGCGACGGCTTGTATAACTGGCCGGCGTCCAAAGCGCCCGAAGGCACGATCTTCGGCGACTATTTTTACATAGAAGCGCTGGCGAAATTGATCAAGCCGGATATCAAGCTATTTTGGTAAGGATGATAAATTAAAATGAAGTTTTTTGAACATGCAAACTATCGGGTGCTGCCGTTTAAGGAATACAAACTCTTTTCGGATTTAAATAAAACTCCCGCCGATATCCCTGCGGCAAAACAAAAAGTATTGATTGAGCGGGCTAAACAGATGGCAGGGAAAACGATTCCGGTTTTGCCGGCATCGTTATACCGGGAATTTACGATCAACGGCAATCGTACGAATTTTCAAGCCCTTTATTTCGAGCGCCGGGAGCGCCTGATCGCACTCACATTCGGAGAACTTTTCGAGAAAAAGAGTGTTTATATCACCGAAATCATCGATTTGATCTGGGCGATTTGCGAGGAGACCAGTTGGGTCATTCCCGCGCACAATGTTGCAAAAGATCAATCATTGCTGTCAAAACCGCTGCCGGATGTGTTTGACGACAATATTGTCGCCATCGACCTATTCAGCGCTGCAACGGGTGCGACGCTGGCGTGGGTGTTTTATTTGATCGGTGACCGGATTGACACAGAAATTCCCGAAATCATCCGCGAACGGGTGGAATATGAGCTCAACCGCCGCATCATCAAGCCGTATCTGACCTACACGATGCGGTGGATCACCGAATTCGTCAACAACTGGACTCCGTGGATTGTCTCGAATGTGCTTTCAGTGACGGCGCTGGCCGTCAGGGATACCGCAGCCCGGGAGGCCGTGGTCAAACGCTCTTTAGAATTCCTCGATATTTTCACCGAGACCTATGACGATGACGGCGGCTGCGACGAAGGCGCGGGGTATTGGGTTGCGGCGGGCGCGGCGTGGCTTGATGCGCTCGAACAGCTTTATGATATGACCGGCGGCGATATCAACATTTTCGGGCACGAATTTACCCGAAGAGTCGGCGAATACATTATGAACGTGAACATCGGCGGGAAAAAGTTTGTGACCTTTGCCGACGCGCATTTTAAGTTGAATTCATTCGACTTCGGGGTTGTATACCGTTACGGAAAGCGGGTAAACAGCGAACGACTGAAAAGCTTTGCCGCGGAGCATCTTGACAACGAGACCGTTATCACCGAGAGCAACCTGAACTTTTTTATGTATCGGTTTGTAAAAAACCTTGTTCAGAAGATCGAACCGCCGACAGGATATATCCCCCCGGAAACTGCTTATTACGATGGCATGCAGCTGGGCGTGATGCGCGGCAAACACCTTTTCACCGCGTTCAAGGGCGGGCACAACAACGAGAGCCACAACCACAACGATGTCGGCAGTTTCATCGTCTATTTCGACGAAGAACCGTGGCTGATTGACGTTGGCGTCGGGACCTACACCCGCGATACCTTCAGCGAAAACCGTTATAAAATTTGGACGATGCAGTCAAGCTGGCACAACCTCCCTGAGATCGACGGGGAAACGCAGCATAACGGCGGCGAATACAAAGCCGACAAGTTCACATTTGACGAGGATAAGAAGACCGCATTTGTCAGTTATCCGGACGCATATGAAAAAGGCGCAGACGTCAAGGTCTGCACCCGCGAGTGGATTTTTGACGGGGATGTTTTAATCGTAAAAGATTATATTGTCTGCGAAAACCCGACCGAGGTGTGCTGGAACTTTATGCTGCGTGATAAACCCGAACTGACCGAAAGCGGTTTTTCCCTGAACGGGCATACTTTAGCCGCCGATATTCCGATAAAAATCATCGTCGAGTCCAAAGAGTTGAACGACGAGAGTTTGAAAAAAGATTGGAATCGGGATTATTTGTATCGAGTGAAAATTATTACGGAGAATAAAAAAGAACACTTGATTGCGTTTGAAATCCAATAATTTCTTTCATTAAAAAAATGATGCAGCTTGGGTGTTTGCCGAAGCTGTGTTATATATATTTTTTTTAAAATGAACAAATGAAGCAATATATCAGGAATATCCTTAACTCTTAACTTTATGGATATTGGTTCTCACAGATAAAGTCCGATCAATCGTTGATAACGTTCCAAAACGGCATCGAGCAGGATATCCCAGGAGACCGGGATGGACTTTTGAGCATTTTTGCCGAGTTCTTTTAACTTCTTCGGATTTTTTAAAGCATCCTCGATCACACGGGCGAGCGCCATCGAATTATCGACCGAAAGCAGGCCGTTTTCTCCTTCGATAATACCTTCGGCAGTACTGCTGCCTCTTGTCATCACTGATGCCGTGCTCATTGCGGCGGCCTCCCGTATGACCATCGGCGCGTTGTCATAGACGGAAGGAAAAACAAACAGCGACGCCGCCTGGTACAAACCGTCTAATTTGGCAGTATCGAGTATATGGCCCGGCAAAACTGTGATATCACTGATTTCGAGTGCGCTGCATTTTTCCTCGATTTCGGCGCGGTGCGGTCCCTGTCCGGCTAAGACAAGGCGAAATTTGACTCCGGCTTTTTTTAAGACCGATGCAGCCTCAAGAATCCGCAGAATATTCTTTTTCCAATTGAGCTGTCCGACGAAAAGCAAAATCGGATCGCCATCGGGTGAATATTGTTTCAACGCTTTTTCTTTTTCATCCGGAACGGGTTTTCGAACATCGGTGCCGTTTGGCATTACGATGACGTCGCGGGAAAACCCGTAACTTTTCAATGTCTCTGCGCTGGATGCGCTGACCGCCCAGACCTCGTCGCATTTTTCATAGAACGCCACAACATATTTGACTCCGAAATCGGCCAAAACTTCCTGCTTTGTGACCTGCAGAAAATCGTCGTAATATTTGGAGTGGAAAGTGCCGACCAGCGGAACTCCTTGTTTTTTGGCGATCCGCAGGCCTTCCTGACCTGCGGTAAACGGGCTGTGGACATGGACAATGTCAAAATCGATCATCTCCATGCGGGCGTGGTAGTGTTGGTCGAACAGCGGAACCCCTGCGCGATACTGCGGCATTTTCGGCAGCGGCATTCCGGCGAAATCTACGATCTCAAACGGATATTTGCCCCGACAGCCGGTGTCTGACATCGGCGCGATCACATAACAGTCATGCCCTTTTTGGCCAAGTGTCTGTGAATATCCCAAAACGACTCTACCGACGCCGTCGGCAATCGGTAAAAAAGAGTCGGTGAATTCTCCGATGCGCATATATTTCATACCTCCCTAATGCTGTACTCCATGCTTTTTATTTCTCTTTCGAAAACATCGTAATTTTTTCGTACCAATTTTTATATTGCTTCAGCGAGAACGGCGGTGTTCCGGTGACAAAATGATTGGTACCGCGTCCGTTTTGGGTACGCCATTCGATTAAAAACAGCGCTTTGTCGCTGTACATCGCGGGGATGCGTTCGAGCACCGAGAAGCCGTCGGCAGGAATCGAGAATTCCCGTTCAAACAGCGGTACACCCCTCTCATCACAGATCCGGACTTCACCCGAGAGCGGTTTGAGAGTATCGTTCACCGAGACCACGGGCAGGTTCCAGCTCTCCATCGCGCCGATCATGACGCAAAACGGCGTTTGGGAACGCTTGATATAGTCATAGGCGAGTTTCTTTTCAAAATACCAGTCGACCACTGCGTCGGACATCTGGGGCCAGCCGTCGAGCAGGTTCCACCACAAAATGCCGCTCTTGACCGATTTTTGGGTGCGCACGTTTTCGATGAAAAACTTCTTTGCTTCGGCTTGCGAGACCTGCGAAGCAAAAGTATAATCATCGAGATTGTCCGGCACTTCGCCGAACAACTGCCGGATCTGTCTTTCCATCAAGAGCACGCGGTAGTCGTTGTCACGCTGGTCGGAGGAATGCAGATTCCATTCGCTGTTGTTGGTATAAGGCCAGAGCTTATCCGGTGAGATGAATTTTTTGAGCGATTTTCGGCCCGGGCAGCCGTGGTAGCCGGTCTCGCTGAAAAAATGCGCTTTGGCGGTGGTATAAAAACTGCTCTTAAAATAGTCGCGCGGCCCCCAGAGGTGGAATTCCGGCAGCAAATCGTCGCGCTGCGCAGCTGCAAGTTCGTCGCAGATATACGGCGAACTGGGCAGATAGGGTCGGTTATAATCGTTTAGTTTGACGGCCTCCGGCAGTACCTTGCGGGTCAAAATATTCAGCGAGGGCAGGGTATGGTTTTGGTAAAGAATTGCGTCGCACTCGTTGTCGCCTGCCCAGAGCACCAGCGACGGGTGGTTGCGAAACTTTTTAATAATAAAAGCGGCCTCATCCGCGAGTTTTTTACAAAATTTCTCGTCTTGAGGATAGGCGTGGCAGGCCATGGCGAAGTCCTGCCAGACCATAATACCATGCTCATCGCAGAAGTCAAAGAAACAGTCCTCAGGGTAGAGGTTGCCGCCCCAGCAGCGCACCATATTGCATCCGATGTCATAAAGCAAATCGAGGGCTTTTTCATAACGATCCCTATCGCGGCTGTGGAAAGCGTCGAGCGGCACCCAGTTGGTTCCTTTGCAAATGATGCGCTGCCCGTTGATGATAAATTCGAACTTGCCGTTCTGACCGTCGGTGACTTCGCTGCGCGCGAGTTTCACGGTGCGGATTCCGACTTTAAGTGTCTTGTAAGCGACTTTTTCGCCGCCGATAAATATATTGACGGTCACCTCGTAGAGATTCTGGCCACCGTAATCGCGCGGCCACCACACTTTCGGAGACGGAACTTTCACACGGACTAACACGTCTTTATAATATAGTTTTTCGGTCACCGAAAACCTGCTCTCACCGCACACGCCGGTAATCTCAATGCGGGAACCGGATTTAATCTGCTCTAATCCGAGATCGGTCATCACCGCAAAATCAAGTTCGGCAGTGTCGGCGGTCAGCTTTAATACGTCGAATGCGACTTCGGTGACCGAGAAAGCGGGTTTTTCGTAAAGAAAAACATCTTTATACAGACCGAAAGTCACCGCGCGGGGCATGATGTCCCAGCCGAATTCATGCGGCGGCTTGCGCACAAACACCGAGTCGTGGTTGAGCGGAACGGTATTGCGGGTCATAAACGCGTCGGGGGTCTCATTGTAAGCAGCCAAAATCGGGCTGTGCAAAAGAACCGCAAGGGTATTGTGCGCTTTCAACAGGGCAGTGACATCGAATTCATATTCGATGAAAGAGTTATCGCTTTGACCAAACTTTTCGCCATTCAAATAATATTCGGCGATACAGTCGACACCGGAAAAATGCAGAATTGCAAGGCCTTTATAACCGGGGTTATCGAAGTTTTTCGTATAACAAAACGCGCAGTCCTCGAGGTCTTTGAGCGCGGTGGTGTTCATCCCGAAATAGAGGTCGGACGGCAAAATTCCCGCCGTCGAGAGGTCGAGTTCGACATTTCCGGGCACCGTCGCCGGACAGGTATTTGTGGGTTCGGAAAGGTCAAAATTGCCCTCCTTGTCCCAGAAAAGCGTCCATTTTCCGTTAAGAGATACCGTACGCATCAATTGATTCCTCCGTCAAGTCAAACATTTTTTGTCGGAACAATTTTAACATAACGGGTTTTGAAAAGCAAGTAAAGCGCCCCCGTTTCATTTTTTCTCGCAATATGATATAATTCAGCATTGGGTAAATCAGACTGAAAAAACGTGAAAATCGCATAATGAATGACTGTTGATGACAGAGTAAAAGGAGTGTCGAATTTGATAATAGGCTGGCAGGCCGGAATCTCTTATGAGAGCCCGACGGCTGAGGGAAACGATTTGCCGCACATGCTGCGGCTGCTCGACGAGATGGCTGAGCACGGCATGAATTATCTGAGCTTGATGATGACGAGCTATGCCCGATTCGATCCGGGTCACGATGGTTTCTGCTGGCCGGTAAAAGATCAAAAACTCGAATGTTTACGGGATAAAACTTGCCTGAATGCCGACGCGAAAACCGAATTTATTTCAAAAGTAATTGACGAGGCCAAACAGCGCAATATCGGCATACAGCTTTTTTCAAATTTAACGATATATAACCCCGAGAGAATCCGGGTATCATTTCCGAATGCCGCCGAGCAGCAATTGAAAAACGGGGAATTGTGCTCGTGGCTATTTTGTCCCACCAGCGCCGATGTATGGGACTTAGAACAGCGCGAGATTGCGGATTTGTTGGCGCTTTATAACCATCCCAATGTGAAATCGGTGGGGTATGAGCGGCTCAGCTTTGCGCCGGGTTCGTGTTATTGTCCTGCCTGTGCCGAAGAATTCAAGGCTGATACCGGCGGAGACATTCACGATTTTACCGACGAAGACATGTTGTTTGATCGGTGGAAAACCGATGTGATCACGGCGAAGATGAAACTATTGAATGAGAAAATCAAGTCGATCAAGCCCGGTACACAGGTCTATTTGCACTCGTCGTGTGCCGAGGGTTGGGGCCATGACCCAAACCGTCTGAAAGGTGCCTTGATCGACGCCGTGATGCCGCATATTGCACACTTTGAAACCACGCAAGCCCATTTTAACGCGTTGCTCGATAGGTTAGCACCCAACGACTTAGTGCTGCAAGTATGCGTACGCAATAAAGCGTTAAATAATTATCCGATTTGGACGAAAACTCCCGAGATGATCGGGCAGTTCGGCGATTGGATCAATGAATATCACGAAAAAGACAATCGACTTAGAGGTGTTTTATTCTTTAACGAGAACACGGTGTGCTCCGAAAACCGAAAAGCTGTTTATGAAGTTGCAAAACGGTTAAAGTAATAAAATTTCATTCTGTTTCTATAATGGATTGACAAGCGCATTGCGGCCCATTAAAACGGCTTTGTTCGCTAAAAAAAGTTAAATTTCGAAGTGATACAGCCGTGTGATTTATTACATTGCTGTATGGTTTTTTAAGAAGAGGAAAGTGATAAACTCACTGATTATTTGGATCGGTATTCGTTAATATAAAAATATAAAAGCGGGAGAACCTGGAGGATTGGGCTTTATGAAGCGTTACATAATTTTTATATTAGCAGTGGTATTGTTATTTAGCAGCTGTGCTGATTTGGGGCTGAAACAACCGGATGGGATCAGCTCGGCATCGCTAAAATCGAGCCGGGTTTCGGTTCAAAGCGAGCAATCTCCGGAAGCGGTTGGGGCGAGCCAAAATTCGAATCAACAGCAGAGCAGTCAATTTAAAAGCAGCCGACAATCCTCGGTAACCTCGGAGAGCATGGCGGACGCGATTTCTTCAGCCACCCTAAGCCGTTACCGCGAAAACGAAGTCACGGAATACGAGGGATTTCGGCTGGATCCCGCCGTCGGATCGAGAGATAATTCGATTAAGGGGATACAATATGTTGATCCCGAGGGGTTTGTGATAAAAATTGATGGTTTGGTCGATAAAACTATTGAACTGGATATCGCAAAAGTGCGGGCGATGCTGGATTATCAGCGGCTGGTGACGCTGCATTGCGTCGAAGGCTGGGAAGCCACGATCTTATGGCGCGGGGCTTTGCTTGCCGACTTGATAGATTTGGCGGGAGCAAAATCAACTGCCGACACGGTGATTTTTGAAGCGGTGGACGGGTATACCACCTCACTTCCGCTGGAATATGTGCTTTCGAAAAAATTGATTTTGGCTTATGAAGCCAACGGATTGGATCTGCCGCCCGATATGGGATATCCGTTCATCGTGGTGGCCGAAGCCAAGCGCGGGTATAAATGGGCTCGCTGGGTCAACCGCATAACACTGTCCGATGATTTAAATTACCGGGGTTACTGGGAGAGCCGTGGATTTTCAAATAAGGGAGATCTAAAATAATTGTTGACAAATGAAAAATATGGGCATATACTATAGATACATCAAAAATATTTGATGTGAGGTGAACGATCTTGGAAGATAAAAATGAAAAGCAAGCAAGGGTTTTCAAGGCATTCTGTGATGAAAACCGTCTGCGGATATTGGAACTGCTGCGCGGCGGAGAAAAGTGCGCCTGTGTGCTGATGGATAAACTCGATATGAGCCAGTCGGCGATCTCGTATCACATGAAGGTTCTGGTCGAGTCGGGCATCGTCGAGAGCCGCCAGGAGGGCAAGTGGACGCATTACAAACTCAGTGAAACGGGCAGTGCGCAAGCCGTTGAATTGTTGAGAGAACTGACTACACCTAACACGGTTTGTGATAAAGAAACCTGCTGCCAAAAATAAAGCCATCGCAATGATCCGCGGATGGCTTTTATCAAAACCAATACATCAAAATTATTTGATATGAAAGGGTAGCGCAATGCAAGTATTAAAAGCTATTTGGGACTTTATACAAACCCAAATTCTCGGTATGAAGTGGTTAAATGACCTCATCGGGAGCGGGCTTTCCGCCCTTGGATTGGATCTTGAAAACCGGTGGGTCAACAGCGCACAGTTTTTCCTTTATGATGTAATTAAAATCACGGTGCTGCTGTGCCTGTTGATTTTTGTGATCAGCTACATCCAGAGCTATTTTCCGCCGGAGCGCAGTAAAAAGATTCTCGGACGCTTTCACGGCATCGGTGCAAATACCGTTGCAGCGCTGCTCGGTACGGTTACGCCGTTTTGTTCGTGTTCGTCCATTCCACTGTTCATCGGCTTTACCTCCGCGGGCCTGCCGGTCGGCGTGACGTTTTCGTTTCTGATTTCCTCGCCGATGGTCGACTTAGGTTCCTTGGTGCTGTTGATGAGCATTTTCGGGGTTAAGGTTGCAATAATCTATGTTTTGTTCGGACTGATTGTCGCGGTTGCAGGCGGTACGCTGATTGAAAAACTGCATATGGAGAGATATGTGGAGAGCTTTATTCTGACCGCCGGAAGCGTGGACATCGAATCGCCCGATCTGACTAAAAGAGACCGGCTGGTTTACGCCAAAGAACAGATGTTCGCGACTTTTAAAAAGGTGATCCTGTACATTTTAATCGGCGTTGCGGTCGGTGCTGTCATTCACAATTGGATTCCCGAGCAATGGATCAGCGCCGCACTCGGCAGCAACAACCCCTTCGGCGTGATCATTGCGACATTGATCGGCGTCCCGATGTACGCGGATATTTTTGGCACGATTCCGATTGCCGAAGCCCTGTTTGCAAAAGGTGCGCAATTAGGTGTGATCCTGTCTTTTATGATGGCCGTTACAACGCTGTCGCTTCCGTCGATGATCATGCTTCGTAAAGCGGTGAAACCCAAACTGCTGGCACTGTTTATCGCAATTTGTACCGTCGGCATCATCCTGGTCGGATATCTGTTCAACGCACTTCAGACACTGATTATATAAAAACTTATCGGAGGAAAAGAAAATGGCTAAAAAGTGGTATCCTGTTGTCAATTATCTGATTTGCGAGGACTGCGGCACCTGTGTTGCAAAGTGCCCGCACGGCGTGTATGACGTCAAAAAGGCGCCGTCGCCGGTTGTGATAAGCCCCGATGAATGCGTCGATCACTGCCACGGCTGCGGCAACCGCTGTCCCGTCGGTGCGATTACTTATGTCGGCGACGACACCGGCTGGACGCCGCCGAACAAAAAAGCGGCGGCTGAAAGTTCATGCGGCTGCGACGGCGGCAACAGCAGAGGCGGCTGTGATTGCTGACAATAAATTAAAACGAAAAGGAGCGAGTGATTATGTCAATCTTTAATAAGAAAAAGGAAGAATCCTGCTGCTGTGGAAACTGCGACGCAAAAAGTATGGAACAAGCAGAGAAGGCAAAAACCGAAGGCGCGAGTGTAAAAGTGCTTGGAAGCGGCTGCGCCAAATGCAATCAGCTCGAAGCGTCGGTCAAAGAGGCCTTGTTGTTGCTCGGAATGGATGCGGCGATCGACCATGTGACCGATTTCGCCCAGATTGCCGCATACGGCGTCATGAGCACGCCCGCACTGGTCGTGGACGGCAAGGTCGTTTCTTACGGCAAGGTGTTGAAGACCGAAGAAGTCATCAAAATTTTACAGAAAGTCAGGGGCTAAAAATGAAAGCTGTCATTGATAAGAGGAAGTGCTCTTCCGACCTGAGGATGTGCAAGCCGATGAAAGAATGTCCCACCGGTGCGATTTCGTGGATTGAAGACGACGACGAGCCGCTCGGTTCCCGCATGGAGATCGATGAGGGTAAATGCACCGGCTGCGGGCTCTGTGTCGAGTTGTGCTGCGGAAACTGCATCGAAGTAAAGTAAAACAAATATAACACGTTATAACTGCGAACCTTAAGGAGTTATTTATGAGTGGCAAAGAGGAAACCAGAGAGCAAATCCGAAAAAAGTATTCGAAAATTGCGTTGAAGGGCGGCGAAGATTGCGGCTGCAGTTCGGGATGCTGCGGTGCGAAACCCCGCCTTGACGTTAAGGAAATCACCAAAAATCTCGGATACTCCGATGATGACCTTTCAAATATGCCCAATCAGGTAAATATGGGCCTCGGCTGCGGGAATCCTCTTGCGATCGCCTCACTCAAAGAGGGCGAGACGGTTCTCGATTTGGGCAGCGGGGGCGGTTTCGACTGCTTTTTGGCCAGGAGAAAAGTCGGTGAATCCGGGCATGTCATCGGCATCGATATGACGCCCGAAATGATCAAGCTGTCGCGTGAAAACGCCCGAAAAAGCAAAGTCGCGAATGTGGAGTTTCGCCTTGGCGAAATTGAGCATATGCCGGTTGCGGACGGCGTCGTGGATGTGATTATCTCAAACTGCGTGATCAATTTATCGGTTGAAAAAGAAAAGGTGTTCAAAGAGGCCTACCGGGTTTTGAAAACCGGAGGGAGAATCTGCGTTTCCGACGTCGTTGCGACTGCCGAACTGCCCGAGGAATTGAAAAAGAACATCGCCATGCTGACGGGCTGCATTGCGGGAGCGGAATATGTTGAAAACCTCAGAGCGATGTTAACAAACGCCGGTTTTAAAAACATTCGAATGACCCCGAAAGACAACAGCAGAGAAATCCTGTCCTCTTGGGCGCCCGGAAAAGGCGTCGAAAATTACGTGGCTTCCTATATCATCGAGGCGGAAAAATAATAATTTTCGAAATTGTTCGGTATTCAAACACGAATCGGAGATGGTGTTGTGGATAAAATAAAAAAACAGGGCATCGGATTTTTTGAAAAATATCTGACGGTTTGGGTGCTGTTATGTATGGCGGCGGGTATCTTGATCGGCAAATTTTTGCCCGGAATCCCCGGTTTTCTCGAAAAAATTCAATATGCGGGGCAAAATATCCCGATTGCCGTCCTCATTTGGATTATGATCTACCCGATGATGATGAAGATTGATTTTCAGTCCATAAAAAATGTGAGAAAGAACCCGCTCGGATTGGTGATTTCATCCGGAAACAGCTGGCTGGTAAAACCGTTTCTGATGTTCGGTCTGTCGTCTCTCTTTTTCTATGTCATCTTCAAAGCGTTTATCCCGCATGATTTGGCGCAAAGCTATGTGACAGGCGCCGTATTGCTGGGCGTTGCCCCGTGTACAGCAATGGTTTTTGTGTGGAGCAACCTCACAAAGGGCGATCCCGCGCACACGCTGGTGCAGGTTTCCGTCAACGATCTGTTGATCATTGTTTTGTTTGTCCCGCTGACAACTCTACTGCTCGGAATCAATCAAAGTCAAATCCCTTGGGATACACTGATTTTTTCCATCGTTCTCTTTGTCGTAATTCCTTTGTCGGCAGGCGCTGTAACGAGGAGTTTAATGATCAGGAAAAAAGGTTTGGAATATTTCAACGAAAAGTTTGTTCCGAAATTCGACGGGATTACCACTTCCGGTTTGTTGCTGACGCTCGTTATCATTTTTACATTTCAAGGCGATGTGATTCTGGAAAATCCGTTTTATGTGCTCTTGATCGCCGTTCCGCTGATTCTTCAAAATATCATCTCCGCGACGATTGCCTATCAGTTGTGCAGGTGGGCGAAACTGCCTCATAACATTTCCGCGCCCGCCTCTCTGATCGCCGCTTCCGATTTCTTTGAATTGTCGGTGGCTGTCGCGATTTCGCTGTTCGGGCCGGATTCCCCGGTGGTGCTTGTCTGCACGGTCGGCGTACTGACAGAAGTTCCGGTGATGCTGCTGCTTGTGAAATTTATCAACAAAACAAAGCATTGGTTTCCCGAGACCGGCAAGGAAACAGCAAAATGAAGAAAGTCGCTTTTATCTGCGTCCATAACTCCTGCCGAAGTCAAATCGCCGAGGCGCTCGGAAAGCATTTCGCCGCAGATGTTTTTCAGAGTTATTCCGCAGGCACGGAAGTAAAAGACCGCATTAATCCCGACACCGTTCGGCTGATGAAGCAGCTTTATGGAATCGACATGGAGTTGACCCAGCGTCCCAAGCTGCTCGCCGATCTGCCGCCGGTGGATGTGGTCATCACGATGGGCTGCAATGTCGAGTGTCCTTATCTGCCGTGTAAACGTCGGGAGGATTGGGGACTCGACGATCCTACAGGCAAATCGGATGATCATTTCATTACTGTAATCAAAACGATTGAATCAAAAATCATTTCTTTAAAGACGGAACTTGGGGGGCGTTCATGAAAAGAGCAATTATAAATTCCGCGATATGTGAAAATTGCAGCCCTTGTAATGTGGAAATTAATTGTCCTAATAATGCGGTAATCAGAGAAACAAATAGCGATAAACCATGGATAGATTTTTATAAATGCTGCGGGTGTATGAAATGTAAATCTTTTTGTCTCATTAAAGCGATTGAAGAAATTTCTCGTCCTTGCGGTGAGAAAAGAAAAGGCTGGTAATAGTTTCGCTGGTTCCAATTTTTAAGGTTATCATGCGATCGGAGTTTATAGAGCAAGGCGATTTGACAACAAATCGCCTTTACTATTTTGCGTCAGTCTTCGGATTGACATCGTAAGCAATCGCTTTTATAATGAAATTAACGGAAGAAGATCGAAGGGGTTGCGATGGAGCAAAACAATATGGTCGACCTGGTTATTTTTATAGGGCAGTCGAATATGTCCGGGCGGGGGAATGCCGCCGAAAGCGTCGTGTGCAAAAGCGGACATGGCTATGAGTTCCGCGCCGTCAGCGACCCAACCCGGCTGTATGATCTTGTCGAGCCGTTCGGCGTCAATGAGCATAACCCCGAGAGCGGCGTCAACGACCATGCGATGGCAGGTTCCATGGTTTCGGCTCTTTGCGAGTCCTATTTTTCCCTGACAAACATCCCGATCGTCGCGGTATCGTGCAGCATGGGCGGAACCGACACCGAATTCTGGCATCCCGATAAACCGCCGATTCAAGACGCAATAGCCCGTTTGAAAGCAGCAGAGAAGTATTTAACTGATCATAGTTATTCGATTCGGCACCGGTTTATGATCTGGTGCCAGGGTGAGCAGGACGGGTTTAATGGACTGCCGGGCGAGGAGTACAACGTCCGGCTGACTGCGATTATCAATCGAATGAAAACGGCCGGAATCGAGAAATGCTTTGTCATTCAAATCGGGCACCAACGCGATAATGACTCTTTCGATGAGATTATCGCGGCACAGGAAACACTCTGCCGTGAAAATCCAGACGCGGTTTTAGCCTCGGTCAGGTTTTCCGAAATGCGGGAATTGATGAAAGACAACTGCCATTTTACGCAGCAGGGGTATAATATCACAGGTGCCGACGCAGGATTGAATATGGCGCGGTGTGTTTTGACCGGTAAAAAACCGCTGCTATACCGTAAATAATCACATTTCCGCTGTTTCATCAACTCTAATAAAAGTTTTGATTGGAGGGATTCGAGTGAGTAAAATATTTCAATCGGTCTTTCATGTTTTTGCGGGCGCATGGAAAGCATTGAAACGATATCCGGTCTCTATCGGCTGCGCAGCGGCTTTTTCGGTTGTGGTGCTGATCCGGATTCAGCTTGACTGGCAGCAGCAGGAGCCGTATAACTTCTTGTTCAACTGTCTGAACTGGTCGTTTGCGCTCGGAGCCATCGTCAGTCTGGCTGCGGTCGTATTGGCTGTCAGCCGCTTCGGGGGTAATAAGGTATTTATTATCGCCAATCTATTCGGCATTATTGCCGCCGCTGTGACATTTGCTTTGCTGTACTTCCTTCCCGAATTCAATGCCCCAAACAGCTATGCAATGCTCAGAAGTATTGCCCAAATTCGCGTCGCCGTGCTGATTTTAATCAGCTTAATCCTGTTTATCCTTTTCGCGGGTTTCCGCGAACACCGAACCGAGTTTGATTCGGCTCTGTTCATGGCGGAAAAGGCCTTTTTTATCTCTCTGATTTACGGACTTGTCATTTTTGCAGGTACGTCCGGCATTGCCGCGGCATTTAAATATCTGATTTACAGTGACATGAGCGAAAAAGTGTATCAATATATCGGTACGCTGTCGGGGCTCATCGGATATACACTGTTTGTCGGATATTTCCCGGACTTCACTAAGGGCATTGACGACCCGAGACGGGACGAAGCGCAGCGGCAGCCGCGGTTTATTGAGATTCTGTTTTCCTACATCATGATCCCGATTGTTTTGGTCCTGACGCTCGTATTGCTCATTTGGACGGGGCGGACCGTTCTGACCGGGATGCAGGTCGAATTCATTCAGCTTTATTCCATTGCGGCAGCATACACCCTCGGCGGTCTGTGGCTGCATGCAATGACCATCCGCAGCGAATCTGCCCTCGCAAAAATATACCGGATTGTCTACCCGATCGCCTCTTTCATCATCCTGATCTTTGAGGCCTGGGCGGTGATCCGTCAGCTTCTGAATACCGGTTTAAAGACGACCGAATATATTTTTATCCTCTTGTGGGTGCTTGCGTTCGTGGGGTCTATATCGATTCTCACGAAAAAACTGCGCGCGCATGTTTTTATTGCGCTGACGGCATGTTTTCTGGCGGCCATATCGATTCTGCCGGTTATCGGTTATCGGGATTTACCGGTCACTGCTCAAATCAACCGGTTGGAAAAACTATTGGTCAGTCAGGATATGCTGCCGGGCAATACCTTGTCAAAAGCCAAGACAGAACCCGTAGAATCGATAAAAATCGCCGTTACCGACGCGGTGTATTATCTCATCAACGAAGACCAAAACAGATTGCCGGTATGGTTCGATGCGGCCGCGGTTAAAGAAAAGGGTTTTAAAGAGGTCTTCGGGTTTGAGCAAACCCAAGCACAAACGCAAAATCCCGAAACGCCCGAAACCCCTAAAAGTCTGTTTATCTCTCTCAACTCATCAGCAATGCCGATTAAAGATTACGATTGGGTTGTCGGCTTCCGGAAAAACGGTTCGGAACCGATTCGATTCACCGGTAAAAACGGCGATTACGAAGTAAAATGGATCACGGAGTCGGAGAAAAAAGCCCCCTTAATCAGCATTTCATTGAATGGTCAGGTACTGATCGAGCAGAGTTTGGATAACTATTTTAAAAAAATGACCGAGCAATACGGGCTAAATGTGAAAGATTCCATCACCGGAACTTTGGACAATATGAGCATTGGCTTTGAAACCGACTCGTTCAAAGCCCTGTTGGTTTTAAATTCGGTGCAAATTTCGGTGAACACATCAACCGGAGAGGACTTTTATTGGGCTGAACCGGGAGTGCTGTATATTTCGGAAAAATAAATTAAAATTGCCGATTATATCATTACGAGGGCTAGGCTTCAGAGGATTCGGCCTGCTCTTTTTTGGCTTGCTTTTCGGCAAGCTTATTGGTATCAATGGTATTGCGGAAAACCACAAACCGCTGGAATAAAAACTCGGTCACAAAATTAATAAACATGTTAATAAAGGTCACTAAATATTCGTTCCAAAGCAGGTCTTCGACCAACCAATCGCCGAAAACGGTTGAAAGCGGCGTGAAAATGGCATAATAACCGAATACCTTGAGCATTGCGATCGGCACGTTGTTCGCGGATTTAAAAGTGAATTTACTGTTTAGGGTGAAATTCCAAAGGACGGACAGCACCAGCGCGATCAGATAACTTCCCCAATAAGGCAGCCGGATGATTTCGTTCAGGAAAGCGAAGCTGCCCATCTGGATGAGACCCGCGCTGACGGAAAACAACAAAAACTTAATCCACCGCCAAAATTCTTTTATGTTCTGCTTTTTCATTTCAATTCCGCCTTTCGCGGCTTTTGGAATTATTATAGCATAAATGGGCAGGCAGTCAAATAGTCAAATATATCGTAAAAACCCGCAAGCCACGGCATTTGCCATGGCTTGCGGGTTTTCTATATCGGAGGACTGTTGATGTATCATCAAGTAAAGATTATTTATCCTTTGCCTTTTACGCCGTTGTTGGCACCGTTATTACCGTTCGGAGTGCTCACGCAGGAAGATGAACAAGACGAGGGGCAGGAGGATGTGCAGGAAGACGGGCAGGAGGATGTGCAGCTGCTTGTGTTCTTATTATTACCATACCCGTTGCCGTTACCATTGCCGTTATTTCCGGGTGTCGTCGAAGATGCGGTCGGTTTGTTTCCCTTGTTTTCTTTCTCTTTTTCCTGGTTAGAAGAGGTCTTATTCGAGTTTTTGTTTTGATTGCCGTTTCCGCTTTGGCCGATCGTGCCGCTTTGGCCGATGGTCACGTCTTCGTCATCATCTTTCAATCCTTGGGTTTTCAAAGCTGCGTTGCGGATGCGCTGGAGCGAATCGGCATTAGAGCCGTTGCCCTGGCCGTTGCCGTTGCCGTTGTTTCCGGGTTGATTGCCGAGCAGTGCGTTTCCTGCCGCGATGATTTCGCTGATCTTGGCGTTTTTATATTGTTCAATGGTGATCGAGGGGTCAAGGGACTGCAGGATTTGAATCAGTTTATACTTTCCGGGAGACACGCCGAGTTCCCGCGCTTTCTGTGCGAAATGCAGGGTGATTGCATCGGTGTAGACGGTCGCAGTGGTTTCGCCTTTGTTTAAAGTAAGCGTAATACAATTTTCACAGATGGTTTGAATCCGTGCGGCTGTTTGTTCGTTGTTGGATTCGGCGGTGACTGCAATGACCGAAGAGCCGTCATCCTTGATGTAGCCCTGAGCGCCGGCTTGCTCGACCAGACCGCTGACGGCGTCTTCCAAAGACAGATTTTTGACATCGACTCCGGCAAGCAGATTTTCACCGTCGTCGTTATAGGCCTTCGCCGAGACAACGCTTCCGAAGGCGTTGACGCCGAGTTCCACACTCGGATTGATGTCAACACTGACATAATTGACAGGGGTGGCGTAAAGGACGAACCCACCGACCGTAAGCAGCGCGCAGGCGGCGACGGCAGAGATGGCACCGAGGATTTTCTTCATAAACGGATTCTCCTTTTTATTTGTTTTAGTCCGGATGGTTCCCATGCGCTCATATTCCGATTTCGCAAGTTCCGTCCGAACGAAGGCCTTGGTCTTTTCTTTCAAGGTCCCTTCGGCTTTGATTTTGTTCAAATCATCGGAAAAGGATGTCATTCGAGTTCACTCACTTTCTTTTTCAGGCGGGACTTTGCGCGGCGGAGCAAGGAATAGGCAGTGTTCGGGTTGATTTGCATGATTTTTGCGATCTCCGGGATCGGTCTGCCCTCGTAATAATGCAGGTAGACAACCTCTTTTTGATCGGGAGGCAGTTCCAGCACCGCTTTTGTCACATCGCTCTGCTCGGGGAGTTCATAAGGGATCTCCTGTTCGTCGATATCGACAACGTTTTTGCGCCAAAAGCTCTTGTGCAGGTCTTTGCATTGATTGAATGCAACGCGGCACAGCCACGCTTTTTGGTGTTCCTCGCTCTCGAATGTGTCGAAGTTTTGGAAAAACTTCAGAAACACTTCTTGAAACACATCCTCGACGTCGGCGTTGTTTTTCAGGTAAAGAAAGCAGATACGGCGGACCATGTCGGAGTATTTTTCAATTGCCGTCGTGATGTAGTCGTTGGAACCGGATGGACTCACTGCCTTCCCCCCTTCCACCATAAATACGAATGAAAGTGACGAATCCGTTTATGATTTAAAAAAATTTTATCATATTTTTTTATTTTTCACAAGAAAGCCGCAAAGGCCATCTGTCCTTTGCGGCTTAATCAATGAAGTCTATGTAGGGCGGGATGCATCGAACCGTGTCGGTTCGTTACATCCCGCCGCAAATCTTTTTTAACAACGATTTCAGAACCTCAGTGATTATTTAAATGTAGGGCGATTCATAATCGCCCGCTGTGATTATATGATATCACCCTACATTTTTCTTGCCAACATGTTTTTAAAGATTTAATAATTTCATAACCTCGGCATTATCTTTGACAAACAACGGGATCACCCCGAGCGGCGCGTCGACGGTAACGATCTGCCCGCCCTGATATGCCTGTTTGCTCCATGCATCCGTCCATGTCGCGCCTGCGGGCAGATAAACGGTCTTTTTCGTCTCACCCTCGCCGGTAACCGGGGCGACCAGCAGATCATGTCCGAACAGGTAGGCGTCTTCAACCTTCCATGCGGTCTCGTCATTCGGGAAATCATAAAAGAACGGCTTCATCACCGGAGTGCCTTTTTCGTGGGCTTCGGCCATCGTCTGTTTGATGTAGGGTTTGAGGCGGTCGCGAAGTAAGATATACTTACACAAAATTTCCTCGACCTGCGGTGTAAAACTCCAGATTTCGTTCGGGCCGCCGGTCGAACAGGTGCCGCCGCCCTTGGGGCCGAGTTTGGTCTTGTCGCGCGGGGTGCGATCGCCGTGCAGCCGCATGACCGGGCAAAAGGTGCCGAACTCAAACCAGCGCATGAGCAGCTCATGAAAGCGCGGGTCGTGGACATTGCCGCTGTGAAAGCCGCCGATGTCGGAATTCCACCACGGGATGCCCGCAAGCCCGGTGTTCAAGCCTGCCGGAATCTGATTGCGCAGCTGCGTGAAAGTGGACGAGGTATCGCCCGACCAGAGCAGCGCCCCGTATTTCTGAGAACCCGCCCAAGCACAGCGGATCAAGCTGATCGGGTTTTCGACGCCCGCAGCTCTCTCGCCGTCGTAAAAGGCCTTGGCGAACCCGATCGAAAAAACGTTTGCGCATTCGAGCGCGCTGCCCGCGTAATAACGATAGATATCAAAATCGGGATTGGTGAAGTTGGGCTCGGCTTCGTCGAGCCAAAATAACGCCGCGCCGTTATCAAAATAGTTCTTTTTACAGGCGTCCCAGACATATTTCTGCGCTTCGGGATTTGTCATGTCGACAAACTGAGTGTAGCCGATACAGTCCTGCGTAAATTTAAGGCCGCGGTCGACCCGCACCGGCAGGCCGCGGTCGGTCATCTCTATGAAATTTTCGGAACCCGGTTCGAGTGTAGGCCATACCGAGACCATCAGCTTCATGCCCATATCGTCGAGCTCACGCGCCATCGCCGCCGGGTCGGGCCAGTAGTCGAGGTCGAATTTCCAGTCGCCCTGAAAAGGCCAGTGGAAAAAGTCCGCCACAATCACCCCGACCGGCAGGCTCCTGCGGTGATATTCGCGCGCCACGGACAGCAGTTCCTCCTGTGTGCGGTAACGCAGCTTACACTGCCAAAAGCCCATCGCAAAATCGGGCATCATCGGGGCTGTGCCGCTCACCTTTGCATAATTTTCTTCAATTTCGGCGGGGGAATCTCCTGCGGTGATCCAGTAGTCGATCTGCTTGCCCGAGCAGGCGTGCCACTTGGTCAAATTCTTGCCGAATTCCGCGCTGCCGACGGCGGGATTATTCCATAAAAAGCCGTAACCCATACTCGAGATCAAAAACGGGATCGGCGCCTGGGTATTGCGCGGCGCGAGCTCGAGCGTGCAGCCCTTTATGTCGAGATAGGGCTGTTGAAACTGCCCCATGCCGAAGATGTGTTCTTTATCGTTGGAGTCAAAATGCACCGTGATCTCAAAATTTTCGCCCGGCAGTCCACGGTATTCACGGCCATATCTTCCTAGGTCGATGACCTGATTGAGGTCGTCACCGCCGTGCTGGGTGCTGCGGTAATATTCGCCGAGCAGCAATTCGTCTTTTTGGTTATAAAAACGCAGTTTGCCGAAGGAATTGATTTTGGCGGTGATTTTGCCGTTTGTGATAGCTGCAACATCGCCGCTAATTTCAATCACAGCTTCTTTTTTCGCCGGAATCGACAGCGCCCAATCGTTGTCCGCGAAAGCCGTGTTTTGAGTGGCAAGGACGCGGACGCCGTCGCCCCATGCCATCAGCTGCACAAGCTCCTTGCGCCGTCTGAAGTGCAAAACCTCGTTTTCGATTGAAAAATACTCCATATCATTACCTCCCGTCCGGAATTTGTTAAATTTCAACCCCATTATAGCGCCGGGATTGCAATAAAAAAATAAACAGATATAATAAAAGATATAGAAAATGAAACCGGAGGGACGACGGTGATTTTTAAACTCAACCTCGAAAAAGATTTTACGGTAAATCTGATCGGGCACTCGATCTGCGCGCAGGGTTGGTGCATTCCCGACCGGTTTATTCCCGATATCGAGATGATCGCGGTGCGCAGCGGCATGATGCGCTGCAGAGTCGGCGAAAATATATTCGATGTGCATGAGAGCGAAGTCATCTTGGTGCCGCCCGGCGAGGTATTTTGCCAGTCCGCCCCTGACGGCCCCTGCCGTGCTTATTACACGCATTATTCGGTGTTTACCGAGCAGCTTGAACAAGCCGATATCCCTTCGGCGGTCACGGAGATAAATGAGCCGAAATCCGGAAAGACGTCCTATTTTTTCGAACTCAAACAACCGTCCTCCGCTGAGATGGCGGTTTGTCTTCCACCGGTGATCAGGACGGGAAAATTCCGGGATGAGGTCTGGACATTATTCGAGCGCGCGTTACTTGAGCGCAATCGACCCGCCGCTAGGTATCAAATCATGATCTCGTTTTACATCCGGCAGATTTTGATTTTATTATATCGCGCCTGCCTGAACGAGGCTCCCGAAGCGGCAAAGGGTGAAAAGGAACAAAAAAAAGTGGTGCAGGAAGCCCTGCACCATATCAAAAACCACTATTCCGAAGAAATCGATATCCAGCAGCTAAGCAGGCGGCTGTTTGTTTCGTATCAATATTTGACGCGCCAGTTTAAGCTGAGTACGGGCGTTTCCCCGGTCAAGTATCTCAATCGACTGCGGATTGATGAGGCCAAAAAGCGCATCCGCACCACCGGTCGGACATTAGAGCAGATTGCACGCGAAGTCGGCTTTGAAAACGGGTACTATTTTAGCCGGGTCTTTCGGCAATACGAGGGAATTTCACCTTCAAAATATCGCAGTTGGCTCAACAGTAAAAACAATGAATAAAAATTATTTGATTTTTATGGAATCGCGAATATGTTATACTGATTAACGAATGGAGTGGATGATGATGATCACAAAAATCGCACCCTACGAACCGTTTGAACAAGGCGCGCCCAGATTGAACATGCCGGGCGTTTACGGGGCATCCCCCGGAAAACCCGTGCTTTTTAAAATTCCCGCCGTGGGCAAAACGCCTTTGCGTTTTTCCTGCACGCCTAAATTGCCGGACGGGTTGACGCTTGATACGGACATCGGAATTCTTTCCGGAATCGTGGAAATCGCCGGGGAATATCCGATCAAAATCATTGTTGAGAATGCTCTCGGGCGAACCGAAAAACCGCTTTTACTGCGAATTTGCAAAGACGGCGTCTGCCGTACCCCGCTGCTCGGATGGACGAGTTGGAACGCGTTTCGCAATCGTATTACGCAAAATGATATCGCACAGACCGCTAAGCTGCTCGACGAGACGGGTCTTTCGGCTTATGGCTATCAATATGTCAACATCGACTCGGGCTGGCAGGGCGAATACGGCGGAAAACACAACGCCATCCAACCAAACGCCAAATTTCCTGGCATGAAAGCGCTGGCTGATGAAGTCCACGCAAGCGGACTCAAACTCGGCATCTATTCCACACCAATGCAGCGGGCTTGGGGCGGCGGCGAATACCCCGGCTGCACGCGCGGAAAACTCGACAAGACCAATATGGATGCCTATTACGGCATCGGCTGTGATCACTTTGAAAAAAACAACGTCGAGCAGTGGGCCGAGTGGGGAATCGATTATCTCAAATACGACTGGACGCCCTGCGATATCAAAAACGCAGATTTAATGAAACAGTGTTTGCTAAATAGTGCGCGGGATTTTGCTTATTGCATCACGGTCAAAGCGGGCATTGAAGACGCATCCTACTGGAGTGAAAATTGCAGTTCATGGCGTGACAACACCGACACCGACGACCGGTGGGAGAGCATTATCGCTCGCTTTTCGAATGATTTTTGGGCTGAACATTGTAATCCGGGGCACTTTTACGATCTCGATATGTTGGATACCGGCGTTATCGACGGGCATAAGAACCGACTGACGCCGGACGAGCAATTGATCTCGTTTTCAATTCGGGCAATTTTCCCGTCCCCGATTCAACTAAGCTGCGACCTGTCCAAACTGACCGAATTTGATTTGGCGATGCTGTGCAACGATGAAATTTTGGCGATTAATCAAGATATTCTCGGACTCGGCGCGGTCTGCATCTTTGAACAGCGAACCCGTACCATGGACAGAAGCGAAAAAGAGAACCTGAAGATCTATATAAAACCATTATCAGACGGCACATCGGCGATTGGGTTTTTTAACCTCGGCGAAACGGAAGCCATAATGCCGCTTCCGGTTGAAAAAGGTGCGGTGATTCGTGACCTCTGGGCCAAGGAGGATATTATAGTTCGAGAACCGACATTAATTTTACAGCCGCATACCTGCAGAATGCTGAAAGCCGTAAACATAATCCGCTGAGGATGCTGATATAGTGAAGCCGCTTACCATTTATTCTTACCTTGGTTTTCTAGTAGCTTCACAATGGATACAATAATAAAGGGCCGATTGCAAATGAACTGCAGCGGCCTTTTTGGTTGTTGCTGACATTTATAAACACTGTGCGGTTACTGTTTTTTTTACGCCCGAACCATTCCGTAAAAGTGCAAAATGTTCATATCCTCAATCATCTTGCTGCCGTGAGAACCGCGATTTCCCGCGGTTTCGTGCTGCCCGTGGTCGGGCGCATAGCACAGAAGGGTGTTATGGTCAGTATAGTGTTGTTTGATGGTTTTCACGATTTCGTCAAAGCACTCCGCTTCAATGGAAATGGCGTTTAGCGCCTGTTTGGACTCCGGGCCGAACGCGTGCGCGGCGCTGTCGTATTCAAACGTATGGATGCTGATGAGGTCATATTTGTTTTCGGTAATCAAACGTTGGGAGGTTTCTTTGATTCGGATTGCGTTGGGCTCTTCAAAGTAATCCAGTTCACGCCCGGCGAAAATGTGCAAAAACGAGGAATCCGTGCCGGCGACAATGGCGATTTTCTTCCCTTGTGCCAGCAGCACATCATACAGAGTTTCGCATTCCAGCTTCGGTCTGACATAGGTGAGAATGCCGTGCACCTCAGGCTCCACGCCGGTATACATGGACGCGTGGGCGACCGGGGTGACCGATTCCACGGTACTGCACATGGGCAGCGCCATTTGCGTATGCGCATACACAGGTGCAAACAGCGAAATTTCTTTTTGCCACACATACATGGGCACAGCATCGGCATGGTATATCACCGCGCGGTCGGCAAAAAAGGACAGACGGTCGGTCAAAATATCCATCGCCCATTGAATCGGCTGTTCAAATTGTTTCGGCAGTTGGAAGCCCATGCAGTAAGCGAGGTTGCCCGCAAAATGCTGAAGCGGCAAAGCATTATAATGATCCATATTGAAAAGCACCTTTCGTTTTTATCGACTTTTGAGCGGCGTTATATATTATATTGTGAAGCCCCTCTTATCGCTTATCTCCGCCTTGATTTTTAAGCGGCTTCACAATATTAAACCAAAAAAGGCCGTTGCAAACGGCAACAGCCCTTGTTGTAACTCACCTATTACTGTTTTCTAAAGCAATCGCTGCAGTAGACGGGACGGTCGCTGCGCGGTTCAAAAGGAACCTTGCAGGATTTTCCGCATTCCGCGCAAACTGCATCGTACATTTTACGCGGACCTGCGCCGTTGCCGCCGCCGGTGCTGGCTTTACGGGCACTGCGGCAGGCTTTGCAGCGCTGCGGCTCGTTTGTGAAGCCCTTTTCCGCGTGAAATTCCTGCTCGCTGGCAGTGAAAGTGAATTGTTGACCGCAGTCTTTGCAGGTCAGGATTTTGTCTTTGTACATGAAATACCTCTTTAATTATTTGCAAATCTTTTGATTCGCTACCTTATCATACAGTATGATTAACTAAAATGCAACTAATATTTTTAAAATAACGAAAATAATCCGAGAAAATGCTGATTAAAATAAAAATTATGCCGAAAACAGCCGTAATTTTAAGTTAATTTCTTATGACTCTCTCTTTTTTTCCGCAATATGCTTACCGCAACCGCGGCAAGCGTCACACAAGCGCAGCCTGCCAAAAATCCGATCCGGAGCGAATGCTGTTTTTTGAGCCGATGGGAGAGATCGTCGTAACCGCTGCCGATGTTGATGTCCGAGACCTCAGGCCTGCGAACCGTTAATTTCGCGGTTCTTGCGTATTGCTGGTATTGCTTACGGCAGGCGGAGCAGACGCGCAGGTGTTCCCGGACGGCTTCACGGGTTGAGACGCTGAGTGTATTATCCCGATACAGAGTGATCATATCCAAAACGGCGTCACAGTTCAAGTTCATTTTTCAATTCCTCCGTCAGCATTTTTTTGGCGCGAAAATAAATGACCTTTGCTGAGTTTTCGCTGATTCCGAGTGCCTCCGCGACTTCGGTAAAGGGAAGCTCGGCATAGATGCGCAAGATTACGACATCGCGGTATTTATCGGGCAATTTGTGCACCAGCCGTTTGACCGAATCACAGACCGCCCTGCGTATCAATGAATCCTCCGGATTGTCGAGATTCGTCCGGCAGAAAGCATCGGTAACCAGATCGGTGTTGATGGCATCAAGGCCCTGATTATGTTTGCGCAAGTATTTATAATAGGTGTGTTTTGCGATTGCGGCGAGCCAGGTAAACAGCTCGCTCTTTCCTTTGAAGCGGTGAAAAGCCGAAAAGGCCTGAAAAAAAGTCTCCTGTGTCAGTTCTTCGGATAAAAGCGCGTCGCCGCAGAGCGCGAACAGGAATGCATGAACGCGGGAGGCGTTTTCACGGTAGATTTTTTCAAATGGGTCCAATTCGCACCTCTTTTCCTCTTTGATAAATGCTTAATATAGTTAGTACCCGTTTACGGGTAAAAGTTACAAAATATTTTTTTAAAACTGATTAAAATATTGTAACTTTCTCCCGTTTGATCGGACTAACTCTCTGTGGCTGAATCCACGGGAGGAACATGAATGAGTTTTAAAATCGTCGGCACGGGCATGTGCGTGCCGGAACGCATCGTCACAAACGACGAGCTTTCACAGTTGGTCGACACCAATGACGAGTGGATTTCACAGCGGGTGGGTGTTCGTCAAAGACATATCTGCACTTCGGAGACAACAACGGATTTAGCGTTCACAGCCGCCAAACGCGCGCTCGACGACTGCGGCATGAAAGCCGAGGAACTGGACCTGATCTTAGCTGCCACAGTCAGCGGAGATACTGTGACGCCGTCTCTTTCCTGCGTGATTCAAAAAAGGCTCGGGGTACATTGCATGGCGATGGACATCAGCGCGGCATGTTCGGCGTTTGTGTTTTTGCTCGAAACGGCGGCCTGCTTTTTCGCCCGCGGCACATCGCACAGCGAGTATCAAAATATTCTCGTCGTGGGTGCGGAACGCCTGAGCCGGATCACGGACTGGGAAGATCGCTCGTCCTGTGTGATCTTCGGTGACGGGGCGGGGGCTGCGGTGCTCTCCCGCGGCGAAAATTATCTCGACGCCGTATTCACGGTAACAGGAGACGAAAATGCGCTGCGGGTTCCGAATTACGCCGGGAAGAGCCCGTTTTCGATGCTCGCGCCCGAATCGCCCTATATCCATATGAGCGGGCAGGAGGTCTACAAGTATGCAGTTCTGTCGATGGCGCAGGATATCGGCACGCTGTTAACCCGAAACGGCCTCTCGGCAGATGCCTTAAAATTCATTATACCACACCAGGCCAACCGGCGCATCATCGAAGCGGCGGCAGAGCGCTCGGGCATACCGATCAATAAGTTTGTGATCAACATCGACCGTTACGGCAACACCTCATCGGCCAGCATTCCGATTGCGCTGGACGAACTCAACAAAGAGGGTAAACTGGAAAAAGGCGATCTGCTGCTGCTGACGGCATTCGGCGGAGGTCTTGCAAGCGCATCCTGCCTGTTAAAATGGTAACATTCGAAATATAAAAAATAAAGGAGAAATTGACATGGTAACCGAAAAAATCAAATCACTGTTAGTCGAAAAGCTTGAGTACGACGCCTCTAAAATCACGAACGAGACCATTATGACCGATCTCGGCATCGATTCGCTTGACATCACAGAGTTGGTCATGGATCTCGAAAACGAATATAAAATCGAGATCGAACTGGCTGAAGACATTAAAACGGTAGCCGATCTGGCAAACGTCATTGAAGAAAAGATAAAGGGTTAAATTATGATCAAATCAATTATTTGCGAACGGTTAGGCATCCGTTATCCGGTGTTTCAGGGCGGTATGGCCTGGATCGCCGACGGGAAACTGGCCGCCGCCGTCTCGAATGCGGGCGGACTCGGTCTGATTTCGGCGATGAACGCGGGGCCCGATTATCTGCGTGAGCAAATTTCGGTCGCCCGTTCGCTGACCGATCAGCCGTTCGGCGTCAACATCATGCTGCAAAGTCCGTTTGCCGAACAGGTTGCCGATGTGGTCGCCGAAGAGAAAGTCAAAGTCGTAACCACCGGAGCGGGTATGCCGACCGATTTTATGGCGCGCTGGAAGGCCGCAGGCGTTGTAATTATCCCGGTGATCGCCTCGGTGGCGATGGCGCAGAAGATGGAAAAACTGGGCGCTGACTCCGTCATCGCTGAAGGTGAGGAATCCGGCGGGCATATCGGCGAACTGACGACGATGGCTATGGTACCGCAGGTGTGCGATGCGGTGAAAATCCCCGTGATCGCAGCGGGCGGCATCGGCGACGGCAGAGGCATGGCGGCGGCATTGATGCTCGGGGCGTGCGCAGTCCAGATGGGCACGCGGTTTTTGGTCGCCAAGGAGTGCGGCGTACATCAAAATTATAAGGATATGGTGCTCAAAGCGACTGATATTTCGACCGTCACAACCGGACGGCGTTTTGCCGCAAGCACTTGTCGTCAGCTGAAGAATCAATTCAGCCGGAATTTTAAACAGGTTGAATTTTTACCCGAGACCACGGTTGAAATGATCAACGCACTCGGCGTCGGCTCTTTACGAAAAGCGGCTGTCGAGGGCGACACCAAAGCCGGATGCTTTTTGGCGGGGCAGATTGCGGGAATGGTAAACCGCGAGCAGACCGCCGAGGAGATCATCACCGAGGTTGTCGGACAGGCGGAAACGCTGCTCAAAGGGGCCTGCAAATGGGTCGGATAGCGTTTCTATTCTCGGGGCAGGGCGCGCAGTTTCCGGGTATGGCAAAAGAATTTTACGAAACCGGCGCCATTGTTCGGGAATTGTTTGACGCGGCGGAAGTGATTCGCCCCGGGACTCTGCGGCAGTGTTTTGAAGGCACGCCCGAGGAACTCAAGCAGACCGAAAATACGCAGCCGTGTCTATATTTAGCTGACTTTGCGGCGGCAATTGCGGCGCGTGAAGCGGGAATCAAACCGGACACGGCGGCGGGATTTTCACTCGGCGAGCTGCCCGCGCTGGCGTTCGCCGGAGCTTTCGATCCGTTGGACGGTTTTCGGCTGGTCTGTGAGCGAGGTCGAATCATGGCAAAGTACGCAAGCAAGATCAAAGCGTCGATGATGGCGGTGGTCAAACTGCCGCATGAGACGGTCGAATCCGTTTGCGCCGAATTCGACGGAGTCTGGCCGGTGAACTACAACACACCGGAACAGCTTGTAGTGTCCGGATTGGACGAACAACTGAAGCTGTTTGAGGAAAAAATCCGCGAAAAGGGAGGTCGGTGCGTTCCGCTTGCAGTCGGCGGGGGTTTTCATTCTCCGTTAATGGACGGCGCGGCAGAAGAATTTGAAAAAGCGCTTGAAAAATATGAAATCAGAACACCTGTTTTGCAGTGCTATACCAACTGTACAGGGGAACCGTATACAAAAAACCCGAAATATTTATTAAACCGGCAGATCAATCACCCGGTCCGTTGGCAGCAAACCGTCTCGGCAATGCTCGCCGACGGCGTGACTGTTTTTATCGAGACCGGAGTGGGATCGGTACTGACCAAAATGGTGCAGCGTATGGCTCCCGGGGCCGTCTGGCGTTCGGTGCAGACGCCGCGGGAAATCGAACTCGTTTTGGAGGAACTAAAATGATGTTACAGGGAAAGGTTGCGGTCGTGACCGGCGGTTCACGGGGCATCGGGCGCGCAATCTGCTTGAAATTAGCCGAAGAGGGCGCTTCGGTCGCGTTTTTATTTGCCGGGAATACCGAAAGCGCAGAAAAGACGCTTGCCGAATTAAAAGCGCTCGGAACGAAGGCGGCTTGTTACCGCAGCGATGTCTCGGATTTTGCGGCGGTCTCCGCTGTGTTCGGCGAGATTGTTAAAGAGTTCGGAACCGTCGATATTTTAATCAACAATGCGGGCATCACCTGTGATAAGTTAATGCTAGCGATGATAGAAGACGAATTCGACCGTGTGGTAAATGTCAATTTAAAAGGCGCGTTCAACACCATCAAGCAGGTCTATCCGATTTTTGCGCGCAAGCGTTCGGGTAAGATTATTAACATCTCCTCGATCGCGGGTATCACGGGCAACGCCGGGCAAGTGAATTACGCTTCCGCCAAAGCCGGGTTAATCGGCTTGACAAAATCGGTGGCGCGCGAACTCGCGGGGCGCGGAATTTGCTGCAACGCGGTGGCTCCCGGCTTTATCGAAACCGATATGACCGCCGCAACGCCGCTCAATCAGCAAATGCTTGCGTCGGTACCTCTAAACCGCATGGGAAAACCGGAGGAAGTGGCCGAACTCGTGTCTTTTTTGGCTTCTCCGAAAAGCGATTATATCACCGGAAGCGTAATTCAAATCGACGGCGGCCTGGCAATGTGAATATTCGAAGGGAAGAAGTGTTTTCGGTAAAATCGATTTTTTTATCAAGCATTATAGAGAGGATGAAAACAACATGAGACGCGTGGTTGTCACCGGAATGGGCGCATTGACACCGATCGGAAACGATGTTCCGACCTTTTGGGAAAACCTGAAGGCGGGGTCTTTGGGTATCGGCCCGATCACCAAATTTTCCGTCGAGGACTGCAAATATAAGCTGGCAGCACAGCTGAAGGACTTCGATGCGCTGAGCTGCCTGGATAAAAACACGGTGCGCAGAACCGATTTATTCGTGCAGTACGCACTCTTTGCCGCCGCGGAGGCCATGGAGGACAGCGGTTTGGAAGGCACGATGCAGCCCGAGGACTTGAGTGTGGTTTTCGGCTCGGGCATCGGCGGTTTTGAGACCTTCTGCGCCGAACATGTCTCCATGCTCGAGGGCGGCCCGCGAAAGGTCTCTCCGCTTTTTGTGCCCAAAATGATCTCAAATATCGCGGCGGGCAACATCGCCATCCGTTACGGCGCGCGCAATTCCTGCCTGTCGGTGACGACGGCCTGCGCGACCGGAACAACCGCCATCGGCGAAGCGTTCCGTGCGATCCGCGACGGTTATGCCGAAGCCGCCATCTGCGGCGGTAGCGAGGCGGCGATTACACCACTGGCTATGGCCGGATTTACGAATGCGTTGGCGCTCTCCACTTCCGACGATCCCAAAGCGGCATCTCTGCCTTTTGATAAGCGGCGCGGCGGTTTTGTGATGGGCGAGGGCGCGGGAGCATTGATTTTAGAAGAATACGAACACGCGGTCAGACGCGGCGCGAAAATTTATGCCGAGGTCTGCGGCTACGGCGCAACCTGTGACGCTTATCATGTGACCGCTCCGGCACCGGAACCCGATACCGCGGCAAGAGCTGTCAAAAACGCATTGCTCGGCTCTGAAAACGTTGATCCGACCCGGATTTACGTCAACGCGCACGGCACCGGCACCGCGCTCAACGACCGCTGCGAGACGGCGGCTTATAAAAAGGTCTTCGGCGAAAAAGCGGGCGAGCTGCACATCAGCTCCACCAAGTCGATGACCGGACATATGCTCGGGGCAGCGGGTGCGATTGAGGCTGTTGCGGCGATTCTGGCGCTGCGCGAGGGCATCATTCCGCCCACCATCAACCTGAATGAACCCGACCCCGACTGCGATTTGAATTATACGCCCAACAAAGCGAAAAATACCGATCTCGATCTGTCGATTTCAACTTCGCTGGGATTCGGCGGTCACAACGCCTGCATCGCTTTTCGGAAAGTAGTTTAAAGTAAATTTTCAACCCGGAGTTTGGTTCCTACAGCAAAAGAATTTTACTCCGTAAACCATGCCAAACTTCCAAAAAGGAGGTCACATTATGCAATTACAACTTGTCAAAGATTTGGCCGAATTGATGCGCCAATACGGACTCGGGCGGCTTGAAGTGCGCGACAGCGAAGTCCATGTGCTGCTCGAGTCGCAAAAACACGCCTCCGATCCGGCAGCCATTGTAACGCCGTCTGTTGCCGTGGCGAATACCGTTGTGCCGGCTGTTAATACCGAAAAACCGGTACCCGCATCTGCACCGGAAACACCAAAGACCGATGCCTACTGCCAGAAGTCACCGTTGGTCGGTACGCTGTATTTAGCCCCGTCCGAGGACAGCCCGCGTTTTGTCGAGGTCGGCACAAAAGTCAAAAAAGGCGACACCCTCTGCATCGTCGAAGCCATGAAAGTGCTGAACGAGCTGACCGCCGAAACTGACGGCAAAATAGTCGAGGTCTGCGGAAAAAACGCCGCGCTTGTAGAATTCGGCCAGCCGCTGTTTTTAATCGAGAAGGTTTAAACTATGACGCAAGAGCAAATAAAACAGATTTTGCCGCATCGGGATGCGATGTTATTGATCGACGAGGCCGAAGCCGTCGACGGCGTTTCGCATGCCAAAAAGCTGATAAAAGGCGACGAGTGGTTTTTACGCGGGCATTTTCCGGGCGACCCGGTGGTGCCGGGCGTGATTTTATGTGAAATTTTAGCGCAGTCCACCTGCGTGTTACTGGCACCCGGAGGACGAACCCTCTTCACGGGACTCGATAAAGTGCGTTTTAAAAATATTGTCAAACCGGGCGATTTGTTCGAGACGGAATGCGTGATCACCAAGGCGCGCGCCCCATTTTATTGGGCGTCCGGAAAGGGATTCGTGGACGGAAAACTCTGCGTAAGCGCGGATTTTTCGTTTGCCATGATCACAGAACCCCATGTTTAAAAAGATTTTAGTCGCAAACCGCGGTGAAATCGCCGTACGCATCATCCGCGCCTGCCGCGAGATGGGCATTGCCACGGTCGCGGTGTATTCCGAACCGGACAAAAACGCCCTGCACGCCGCCCTTGCCGACGAGCGCATCTGCATCGGCCCGGCTTCGGCGGTGCAGAGCTACTTGAATATGCAAAATATCATCAGCGCCGCGTTGGCCACCCATGCCGAGGCCATCCACCCCGGCTACGGATTTTTATCCGAGAACAGCTTGTTCGCCGCGCTGTGTGTTCAAAACGATATCGTTTTCATCGGTCCGGAGAGCGAAGTCATCGACCGGATGGGCAACAAGGATCAGGCGCGCCGGCTGATGATATCGGCGGGCGTTCCGGTTATTCCGGGCAGCGGCGTTGTAAAAGACGTAACAGCAGCCAAAAAAGCGGCGGCTAAAATCGGCTATCCGCTGCTCGTGAAAGCCAGTGCGGGCGGCGGCGGCAAGGGCATCCGCATTGTCGAGCGCGAAGAAGACCTCGAAAAATCGGTGGTCGCGGCTTGCGAAGAGGCCAAAAAGGCCTTCGGGTGCGGCGACGTGTTTTTGGAAAAATACCTGACCTCGGTGCGCCATGTCGAGGTGCAGATTCTGGCCGATCAGGCCGGGAACGTGGTCTGTCTCGGCGAGCGCGACTGTTCGCTGCAAATCGGCAGGCAGAAGGTGATCGAGGAGACCCCCTGTCCCGCGATTGACGAGTCCGTCCGCAAAAAGCTTTGGGAAGCAGCGGTCAAAGCGGTCAAGGCGGCTAAATACACCAACGCCGGAACCGTGGAATTTTTACTCGCACCCGACGGAAATTTTTATTTTATCGAGATGAACACCCGCCTGCAGGTCGAGCACCGCATCAGCGAGGAAGTCAGCGGCATCGATCTGGTCAAGTGGCAGATCCGCATCGCCTCGCAGATCGAGCTGCCGTTTAAGCAAGAGGATATCCGCTTACACGGCGCGTCGATTGAGTGCCGCATCAACGCGGCGGGCGGCGGCAAAGTGTCGTTTTTGCATATTCCGGGCGGCACCCGCGTCTCTTTTGACACCGCATTGGTTCAAAACGCCGAGGTCACCCCGTTTTACGATTCGATGATCGGGAAATTAATCACTGCCGGAAACGACCGCGAAGAGGCCGTGCGCAAGATGGAAGCGGCTTTGTGCGAGCTCGTCATCAGCGGCGTTCCGACCAACATCGAAAAGCAGTCGGAAATCATCCGCAGCCCGGAATTTCACGGAGCCGAATATGATACGGCATGGTTACAGAGAAAAATGAAAAATGAAGAGATAAAAAATAAAAATTGACGTATGGGGAGGAACCCATGAGCGAATTCAACATAGCGGATCTTTTCCGCAAACCCGCCAACCAGCTTGAGCCCGGCGGCGTCCCCCGAAAACCCGCCGACGACCGCGAGCAGTGCCCGCGCTGCAAGCAATATTTTCCCCGCAAGCGGCTCGAAAAGAATAACCGTGTCTGCCCCTCCTGCGGACACCATATGTCCCTGTCGGCCCGGCGCAGATTGGAAGCGGTCTGCGCCGTCGGAAGTTTTTCGGAGTTGTTTTCCGACATCACGGCGCGGGATTTTTTGAATTTTCCGGGATATGAGGAAAAATTGAAAAAGGCGCGCGACGGCAGCGGGGAAAATGAGGGCGTGATCTGCGGCACCGGCATCATCGGCGGTGTCCGTTGTGCGCTGTTCGCGATGGAATCGGCTTTTATGATGGGCAGCATGGGTGCTGCGGTCGGCGAGCGCATCACCCGCACCTTTGAATATGCCACCGTAAACCGTCTGCCCGTTGTCGGCTTCACGGCCTCGGGCGGCGCGCGGATGCAGGAGGGCATTATCTCCCTGATGCAGATGGCAAAAATCAGCGGCGCGATTCAACGCCACGGCGAAGCGGGCGGGTTTTATCTCGCAATATTGACCCATCCGACCACGGGCGGTGTCACCGCCAGTTTTGCGATGTTAGGCGACATCATTATTGCCGAACCCAAGGCGCTGGTCGGCTTTGCGGGTAAGCGTGTGATCGAACATACCACCAAAAGCAAACTGGCAGCCGATTTTCAGACCGCGGAATTTGTACTGAAACATGGCTTTCTCGATGCCATTGTCGAGCGCAAACAGCTCGGAGATGTGATCGGTCGCTTATTAAAACAGCACACAACGGAGAAAAAGATATGACCGCTTACGAAAAAGTCAAAATCGCACGCGACCAACAGCGGCCCACGGCATCGGCCTATATCGGTCAATTGCTGCATGAGGTCACTTTGCTGCACGGTGACCGCAACTTCGGCGACGACGACGCCATTTTGGGTGGCATCGGGCTGCTCGGGGATACCCCCGTCACGTTCATCGGCATCGAGCGCGGCACCGATCTCGAGAGCCGCATTCGCTGCAATTTCGGCGCACCGAGACCCGAGGGTTACCGCAAAGCGCTGCGGCTGATGAAGCAGGCCGAGAAGTTCCACCGGCCCGTGATCTGCCTTGTCGACACCTCCGGCGCGCACTGCGGTGCGGACGCCGAGGAGCGCGGGCAAGGGCAGGCGATTGCCGAAAATCTGATGGAGATGATGGGCTTAAAAACGCCCGTGATTTCGGTGATCATCGGCGAGGGCGGTTCGGGCGGGGCGTTGGGCCTCGCGGTCGCCGACCGGATCTATATGCTCGAAAACGCGGTGTATTCGGTGATTTCGCCCGAGGGCTGCGCAAGCATTTTGTTCAAGGAGCAGGGCGCGGAGGCCGAGGCGGCCGAGTGCCTGCATTTGACCGCGCAGGACAACAAAAAACTCAGGGTGGCGGAAGACGTCATCCCCGAGGATTTTAAGCATTTTCACGCGATGTGCCTCTCGCTGCGCGAGCGGCTTTTGGGCGACATTGCTTTGCTCTCGGCACAATCGGTTGAAACATTATTAAACAACCGGTATGCACGGTTTCGCCGCCTCGGTATTTATGAAGGGGGCAAGGGGAGGAGTATATGAGGCTAAAAAGTGTAAACCATGTCTCCGCACATTCTGTAAACTATGTTACCATACTAAATACTACGTTCACACGCCGAAGAAAAATAAATTATCCGAAATTATAGAACGACATTTTTAATAAACGGGCGAACGAAGTTCGCCCCTACCCGTCTTTGCAAGGAAAACGCAGGGCGAGCTTTGCGTTATTACGAAGCAATCCAGAGAAAAAGCGTTCGGTTTATCGCATTGTCAGAATGCTATGTAGTCAGGATGCCGCGCGTCTGGATTGCCGTGAAATCTAGATTGCCGCGGGAGTAAACCCCTCGCAATGACGATTGAATACGATTAAAACATAAACTTGGTAAGTGGAACGCGGGCGGCCACATGGGGCCGCCCCTACGAGGTGAATCCGTCCACCGCTGCAGGCGGAAGATGAATTGCTATGCAATTCATCCGGGAGTTCGTAAACGAACTCCTTTCCCCAATCCCTTTAACACCATGCCGAAACGGCATGGCGGGAGGTAAAGATTTTTCTATTGACTCCGGGGATGGATAACGATAAAATAAGAGCGACGAAATGGTGCAGGCCATTCTGATTTTGATGGGCTGCGAAAAATGAAGGGAGTACTATCATGGCTTTCAAAGTGTGTTTTATCGGCGCGGGGAGCATCGGGTTTACCCGCGCGCTGTTTACCGATCTGATGTCGGTGGAGGCATTCCGGGGCAAGATCGCGGTCTCATTTACCGACATCAATCCGCACAACCTTGAGATGGTGCGGGCGCTCTGCCAGCGCGATCTGGACGAGAACGGCGTCAAGACGACCATCGAGGCCACCACCGACCGAAGCGCCGCCCTTAAGGAATCCAAATACATCATCAACTGCCCCCGCATCGGCGGGCTGGAGGCGTTTGAAACCGATATTGAGATACCGTTAAAATACGGGGTCGACCAATGCGTGGGCGACACGCTCTGCGCGGGCGGCATCATGTACGGTCAGCGGGTCATCGCCGCGATTTTGGATTTTTGCAAAGACATCCGCGAGGTTTGCGAGCCAGGCGCGCTGATGCTGAACTACAGTAACCCCAACGCCATGGCGACCTGGGCGGCGAACAAATACGGCAAAGTGCGCACCATCGGCCTGTGCCACGGGGTCATGGGCGGACATGCCCAAATCACCGACGCATTCGGACTGAAACAGGAAGAAGTCGACATCATCTGTGCGGGCATCAACCACCAGACCTGGTACATCTCCATCAAACATAACGGCGAGGACCTGACCGGCAAGCTGCTGGCGGCCTTTGAGAGCAACCCCAAGTATGCCAAGACCGAAAAGGTGCGCATCGACATGCTGCGCCGTTTCGGGTATTACTCCACAGAATCCAACGGGCACTTGTCGGAATATGTGCCGTGGTACCGCAAGAACGCGGACGAGATCAATAAATGGATTGACCTGTCGGTCTGGATCAACGGCGAAACCGGCGGCTATCTGCGGGTCTGCAAAGAGAGCCGCAACTGGTTCGAGACCGATTTCCCGAACTGGATGAAAGAGCCCTTCCGCAAATACGACGGCAGCGAACGGGGACACGAGCACGGCAGTTACATCATTGAGGGGCTTGAGACCGGAAAACTCTATCGCGGACATTTCAACGTGGTCAACAACGGCTGCATCACGAATCTCCCCGACGACGCGATTGTGGAGGTGCCGGGTTATGTCGATTATAACGGCGTCAACATCCCGCAGGTGGGCGATCTGCCGCTCGGGTGTGCGGCGGTCTGCAACGCGTCGATCAGCGTCCAGCGGCTGGCGGTAGAAGCGGCTGTCCGGGGCGACGACACGCTGTTGCGGCAGGCCTTTATGATGGACCCGCTGACCGGTGCGATTTTAACCCCGCCGTACATCTGGCAGCTTGTGGACGATATGCTGGTCGCGCAGGAGCAGTGGCTGCCGCAGTATAAAGCCGCAATCAAAGCGGCGAAAAAGCGTCAAAAAGGCGAGCGCCTGCCCCTGAAAGAAGTGAAAGCCGCCGCCCGTCTGAAAGAGAAGACCGTTGAGGAAATGTCTAAGGCCAAAGAAGAAACCCGCCGTATTGCCGCCGCAGCCGATAAGGCCGCCGACGCGAGGGCGAAGCAGAAGTAAAACTTATTATAAAAAATCAGAGGGGACGAACGCAGTTCGTCCCCTCTGATTTTACGATCGACAAGGGCGTTGCTGGCAACGGAGCGGAATCCCTCCACCACTGCAAGGCGGAAAGAAGAATTGCAATGCAATTCTTCCGGGGAATTCACTTGTGAATTCCCTTCCCCCATTCCCTTTAACAAGGGAGGTAAAAGGATGGAAGCGCGGCGGGAGATTTTAATCCAATCACCGCGGCATTACCAATAAAGAACAATGCGGGCGGATGCTCTCCGCCCGCATTTGTTATAACCTTCGATTATTCAATTGGAAACAATTCGGCGGCGTTTTCGTAAAGGACACGGCGCTGTTCGCGCGGGGATAAGCCGACGCGGCTGAAAAGCTCCATTTCGCTCGAGGGCGACCACATCGGGTAATCGGTGCCGAACAATACTTTTTCGGGGCCGAAAACCTCGAACAAGTGTTTGGCTTTTTCGGGGCTGAGCGCATACAGCGAAGACGAGCAATCGACATAGAAGTTTGGTAACCCCGGCAGTTCCTTTTCGGCGTCATCCCAGCAGCTCCAGCCGCCGAAATGCGCGGCGATCACCGTGAGGTCGGGAAGTTTCTTTTTCAAATTTAAAATCTGCTGCGGGTGCGAATAATGAAAACGCGTGTCCCCCGCATGGACTAAAACCGGCAGTTTACCGATGAGCTTTCGACAGAGATTGACGGCTTTAGCGGAATCTGCGGCGAATTTTTGAAAATCGGGGTGTATCTTAACGCCTTTTAAGCCGAGTGAAAGCAAGTGCTGTAAATCACCGTCAAGGTCTTTGCTGTCGGGGTGCAAAGTCCCGAAACCCGTAATGACGCCCGGATGTTCGTTGACCTGCGCGGCGATGAACTCGTTGATCGAGCGCACCTGTGCGGGCATCACCGAGACGCTGTGAATTAAGTAATGGGTGATTCCGGCGCGTGTGCCCTCTTGCAAAAGGGTGGAAGCCGTTCCGTCGAAGCGGACGGGCATATCGTAAAACTCGGCGATGCTCTGTGCGGCGCGGGATGCGATTTTATCGGGGTAGACATGGCAGTGCGAATCGAAGATGGGGAGCATTTGATAAACGACCTTTACTCAAAAATAGGTTGCGAATCCCGGAGAAATCCGCCGGGAATAATTTATGATAGCATAAAAACGGTTGGTTTGCCAATGTTTTTGAGGCTGGTTTCAAATTTGCTTGATAACCTATTAAAATAGTGTATAATAGGGAATAAGGAGGGATCGAGATGATGATTTCGACAAAGGGACGTTATGCGCTGCGGGTGATGATTGATCTGGCCGAGCACAACAAAGGCGAATATATTCCGTTGAAGGAAATTGCGGACAGGCAGGATATTTCGGAAAAGTACTTGGAGAGCATTATCGCGGTGATGTCAAAAGCCGGGTATCTGACCGGAATGCGCGGCAAGGGCGGGGGGTACAAGCTGACCCGGCTGCCCGAGCAGTACACGGTCGGGGAGATTTTAAAGCTTACCGAGGGTTCTTTGGCTCCGGTGGCTTGTCTTGAGGTGAGCCCGAATCGCTGCGGCAGGGCTGCCGAGTGCAAGACGCTGCCGATGTGGCAGAAATTCGCCAAACTGACCGATGAGTTTTTTGAGGGGATCACACTGGCTGACCTTGTCGAAAATCCCGGTGAGCAGATGAACTATACGATTTAAAATTAAAAATGGGTCTTGACTAGAACAGCGAGGAGTAGTAAGCTGTAAACGAGGTCAAGAT
>DAOPZJ010000005.1:0-1609 GCA_035353335.1 Oscillospiraceae bacterium
AGGCGACGGGGGGGCGTTGCGCTCTACTCTGACGAGAGAGGCAAAGCGGCGGCGCATCAGGCAGACCTCAGTCTGTGCAGACCGCAGTCTGTGCAGACCCGCAGTCTGTGCGGACCCGCAGTCTGTGCGGACCCGCAGTCTGTTAAGCCCTGCGCCCTACTCTGAATTCTGAATTCTTAATTCTGAATTCTGAATTTTCTTATTGCCGCGGAAAGCGTCCCTGCGGCGGTCGTGATTGCCGAAGTCGACGAAGTCGCACATGCCGAACAGGCGGCTGTAAATGCGGCCCTCGAACAGATCCGCGGCATGGCCGAATCCCTTCGGGGTGCCGTTTGTGGTCACGATGAGCGGCAGTTTGGCGCGGCAGCGCGCGTCGATGACGCTGTGGACGGTTTCGTTCAGGTATTCGCTCCTGCGCTCGGAGGACAGGTCGTCGAGCACCAGCAGGTCAAAGCGGTTCAGGTTGTCGAAATACTCCTGCCGGTCCTCGAAATGCGCCTGCGAGAGATTGGAGACGCGCGCGGCGTTGGTCATCAGGCAGGGAATCAGGCGCGAAAGCAGCGCGTTGCAGACGCAGGCCGCCGCGAAGGTCTTTCCGCTGCCGACGCCGCCGTAAAGCACAAGGCCTTTCCCCTCTTTTTTGTGGGTTTCAAAGTTGTCGGCGTAGTCCTTCACCTTTTGCATCGGGTCGGCATTCTGATTGTCATCCGCCGTGAAGGCGCATTCGGAGATGCCGCGCTCCGAAAACCCGTCCCTGCGCAGTTCCGCGATCACCTGCGCTGTCCGGGCCGTGCGCTCATTCGCTTCCCGCTCGTCCCTGCGCTTTACCGCGCAGGCGCACAGGCAGTTGACGGTGAGCTGTCTGCCCAAAAATTCCTGCCGGCATTGCTTCGGCGTATGGCAGAACCCGCAGTAAAGCAATCCGGCTTTCGTGTAGTCGTTCGCGCGCCGCGGGTTGTTTTGCCCGGCAAGCGCGGAGGTTTTTTGAATGACGTTCAGCAGATCGTTCATGTTTTTGCCCCTCCGAGGCTAAGAAACGAATTCAGAGTTCAGAATTAAGAATTCAGAGTTCAGAAAGAATCGGATGAATCCTCCCGTCATGTGAACATGTCCGCATGCCATCCCCCCTTTAAAAACGTGCGCGGCACGTCGGGAAGCAAAGTCATTACGTCTTGCACATGATGCTGTCGAAATAGTCGTCGAGGTCGGATCTTTCATACGGTTTGGGCTCGTAATTGCCCTCGAGCACTTTGACGAAATTGGCCTTGTTCAGCAGCCAGTCGAACGAGGCGCGCCAGGGCTCTCCCGACGTGCGCGTTCCCCGGTAACCGGAAATCGTCGCGTTCGTCGGGTTTCTGCCGCACAGAAAGTCGCTGTTCTCGGCCTTTTCAAACACTTCGCGCAAGCTTTCCGCCCCGTGCTCGGCGCTCCGCGCCCTGACGGCTTTTTTCCGCTCGTCGGTCAGGCATTTTACCGCAGGCAAAGAGACACAGATGCGGTTGAAGTCATCCATGACCGCCCCGAAATCGATCTTCTTTACCGGCTTCTTTTCTTTTATGCGGTTTGTGCGCGCCGTTTTCGCACCGTCCCGATCGCGGTCCGCATCAAT
>DAOPZJ010000005.1:1709-8429 GCA_035353335.1 Oscillospiraceae bacterium
AGGGTTACGGCAGCAGGATCCCCCGAATTCTTCCGGGGAAGCGGATTTTTCGGTATTTTTCCGCTGAGCCGTTTGTTTTTTCGGCCTGCCGCCGAGTTTGCCGAACTCACCCCCTTTTTTGCCGTTTTCAAATCTTTTTCGGTTCGACTCGATGATGGGTTCGATCAAAGCGAACATCCCGGAGATCTTCTCATCCATCGGGAAGTCCGCTTCGCCCAAAGTCCGGTTTGTAATCGCCCAAAAGAGCTGAAGCTGCTCATTTGGCTGAAGGGTCTTCATCGCCTTGATGTAACTGGGGTAAAAAGTGACGTTCGGCATAAAATCTCCCTCTCCTTAAAAATTTTTGTGATGTGGCATTGATTACGCTATTTGATGTCAGCTAAAATAATAGATATGCTAATATTATAGCACATCTTTTTCCGGAATGCTACCCCATTTCGCAACTTTTTGAAAATTTGTTTTGAACGCCGGAAACCCTTTTCGGGAGCCGTTTTGCGGGGATTTCGAGCAGCGCGGGCGAAAGTCCGTTCGAATTTATCCCCGGTCCGTCGGGGATTATTGACCCTCCGTCGGGGGTCCGTCCGCATTTATCCCCGGGCCGTTTTTTATTTTGACGCCGGGTTCGGCGGCGCGGCATTATTTCACCGGGATGGTATTTTTTGAACCGGCTTTATGTTATAATGAATCGTGCTCATACGGGGAAATTCAAGACGAAAATATTTTCCTTTTTTGTAACGAAACGGAACCGAAACCGGTCTTATCAGAAGACGGCGAAAAACGCCGGAAGAAACGGGTGATTGTTTGAGATGGACAGTTAAAGGAAAAAAGCCGGAATCACAGCCGGATTATGGCCATAAATCAAAGAAAGGACGGGCTCTTCATGCGGGACTTTGTGATTGACGTCAGGGGCCTTCGCAAGGTCTACCGGATCGGCGAAGAAAAGGTCGTCGCGCTCGACCGCATCGATCTGCAGGTGGAACGCGGCACGATCTGCTGTCTGCTCGGGACTTCCGGCTCGGGCAAATCGACGCTGCTGAACATGCTCGCGGGGCTCGAAAAACCGACCGCCGGCACGATCGTCATCGACGGAAACCCCATCGACCGGATGAGCGAAAAAGCGCTCGCGAAATACCGCCAGGGCAACGTCGGATTCGTGTTTCAGAGTTACAACCTGATCCCGTCGATGACCGCGCTCGAAAACGTCGCGCTGCCGCTGACCTTTGAGGGCGTGCCGCGCAAACAGAGGATCAAAGCCGCGAAAGAGATTTTAAAAAGCGTCGGGCTCGGCGGCCACATGAACCACAAACCCTCGCAGCTTTCGGGCGGCCAGCAGCAGCGGGTCGGCATCGCGCGGGCGTTCGTCGCCTCGCCGAAGATCGTCTACGCGGACGAACCGACCGGAAACCTCGACTCCAAAACCACCTCCGAGATCATGGAACTGATCGTCGGCGAGACCCGCAAAAACCACGGCACCCTCGTGCTCGTGACCCACGACCATGACCTCGCGAAATATGCCGACAAGGTCTGTCACGTCCTCGACGGCAACATCCTCGGCTCAGAACAGAACGACCCGCCGCGGGCCGCGGTTTCGCGGGCAGCGGAATTACAGCAAGCCGGGCCGCAGCCCGTTGAAGCACATTGAAGAAGGGTACATATTTATGATGAAAACGAAACAAAAACAACTGCTTGCGCTCCTTTTTGCGCTTACGATGGTATTCTCGCTTTTTACGGCCGCGTTCGGCGCCGCAGAAGCGCCGCTCTCGTTCTCGGTGGGCAATAACAACACTTTTAGCGCGGGCGCGGTCAACGTTCCGATCCTCGTGATGAACAACGGCACGAAAGCCGCCAGGATCACCAACATCGACGTGCTTGCCGGCTGCGATTTCGAGCCGCAGAACACGACCGCGAACGCGACGATCCCGGCGAATTCGCCTCAGATCGTCTATCTGAGCGCGCTTTATAAAGGCACCGGCCCGCTTCTGAGCATCCGGGTCACCTCGGTGATCGATTCGGTCACCTATATAAACACCGTGACCGTCGGCATCAACGGGACGGTCTCGGCCGGCTCCGACGGTTCGGCGCCGAAACTCTCGGTCACCGCGGTCAGCGCGAACGGGCTGATGGGCGGCAGGACCGGAAGCGTCACCCTGTCCGTCGCGAACGCGAGCGCGGGCGCGGCGCACAGCGTCGCGGTACAGATGGCGGGCCTCGGCGATTCGGCCAAATATTTCACCGCGGGGCAGGGCGGCACTTCGCTGATCAGCCCGGCTTCGCTTTCAAGCGTCACGGTGCCGCTGGCGGTCTCCGCCGACATCCCGGGCGGAAGTTACATCCTGAGCTATTCCATCACCGCGAACGCCGACGACGGAACCCCTTCCGCTTTTGAGGGTTCGGTCACCGTCACGGTCAAAGCGCGCGACCTCTCGGCGCTGCCCTACGTCAAATCGATCAGCGTTCAAAAAGCCGACGACAAAAACCCCAACCGTTATAAGATGACCGCGGTCATCGCGAATCCGGGCGAGACCGACATCGGAAAAGTGAGCGTCGCGTTCGGCGCCCAGACGTCCGCGGGCTTCTCGCTCTATGAAAACTTCACGCCGGTCTCCCTCGGGACCATCGCTTCGGGCAAAGAGGCGCAGGCCGTCTTCTCGGTCTACATCGACAGCGCGGTCGGGGGAGGCAACTATCCGCTGACCTTCACGATCACCTACCGCCCGTCCGATCTGTCCGTCGATACCAAAGAGGACAGCACCGCCTATCTCGAACTCGACCGCGGCGCGGGCGGAAGCTCTTCCTCCACGCCGAGGATCATCATCTCGAAATATAATACAAGCACCGGCTCGATCACCTCGGGCAACGCCTTCAAACTCAGCTTCACGCTGAAAAACACCGCGAAATCCACCCAAGTCCGCAACATCAAAGTGGTGCTCTCCTCGGGCACCGTGACGAGCGGCGGCGCGGTCTTTGTGGTCGCCGAGGGCTCAAACTCGTTCTATATCGACAGCATCGCCAAAGAGGGCGAAGTGACCAAATCGGTTCAGCTCGTCGCCAATCAGGACGCCCAGCCGGGCATCTATCCCATCATGCTGCAGATCGATTACGAGGACGACGGCGGCAAAAGCTATTCCGCCGCCGAGCAGCTCTCCTTTGCCGTCAGCCAGGAGCAGCGCCTCGAGACGGTCGGCTTCACGGTGATGCAGGGCGCCATGGAAGGCGACATGATCCCGGTCAGCTTCCAGTACATCAACAAGGGCAAAGCGACGATCTATAATCTGACCATCGCCGTCGAGGGGGAGTTCACCCTCGCGAACGGAAACACCTACGTCGGCAATCTGACCGCCGGGCAAAACGACTATTTTGAGGATTCCCTCACGGCGGCCGGAACCGGAACGAAGAGCGGCACGATCGTGCTGAAATACGAGAGCTCGGACGGAACCCCGCGCGAACTGCGCCAGGACTTCACCGTCGAGGTCTCGCCGATGAGTGTTATCTCCGATCCCATGTCCCCCGACGACCCGGTGGGCCCGATCGAGCCGGCGCAGCCCGGACCGGCCTGGTGGGTCTGGGTGCTGATCGGACTCGGCACGGCGGTCATGGTGACCGTCATCGTCCTGGTCACGGTGAAGAAACAGAGAAAAGCCAAAGCCGCCGATGAAGAATAAAAATAATCTTTTCAATCCGCGGGCTGCGAAAGGACGGCAAGATGAGAAAGAGTGATATTGCGCTGATGGCGTTCGGAAATTTTCGGCGCCGGAAAGTGCGTTCGGTATTGACGGTGCTCGGCGTGGTCATCGGCGTGGCGTCCATCGTCGTGATGATCTCGCTCGGCGTCGCGCTGAACGTCAACTTCTCCAAAGAGATGGAGAACATGGGCGATCTGACGCTCGTCAACGTCTACCCGAACTGGAGCGAGGGCAAGGAAGTCCCGCTGACCGACGACGCGGTCAAACAGCTGGAGACCATCGAAGGCGTCGTCGCGGTCTCCCCGCAGATCACGCTTTACGGCCATTTTATCTCCGGAAAATACCACGCCAACGTCTCGGTCATCGGCGTGCGCCGCGACATCATGGAAAAACTCGGGTTCAAGACCGAGCTCGGAAACATGCTCCCCGCGACGGCGGCAGCCGGGACAAAGAGCTTTGACTGCCTGTTCGGCTCCCAGGTCGCGACCTTCTTTTATAATCCCAGAGACAACGGCGGAGGCGGCATCATCGCCAAAGGCATCGCCGCGCCCCGCGACGGCGGGGTCGTCGGCCCCGGTAAAGAGGGCGGCGAAGAGCAGGGCCCGGTCATTCTGATCGACCCGATGACCGACCGCATCCAGTTCACGTTTGATTATAACTACAAGATGCCGAATGCCGCGCCGAATCCCGGAGACGGCTCCGAACCGGCCGTGCCGGCAAAAATCTATACGATCAACGTCACGGGCGTGCTCGCCGCCGAAAACGGCGAGAAGGACTACAACGTCTATATCGACATGGAGTCCGCGCTCAAACTGAAAAAGGAATCGGACAAATTCAACAACGTCAAGCCGACAGCGGGCGCAAAGCTCAAATACGACCAGATCTACGTCAAGGCCGACACGATGAATGAGACCATCGACATCGCGAAGCAGATCCAGGAACTCGGTTACCAGGCCTACGCGAACGCCGAGTGGATCGCGAGCTATCAAAAGCAGATGCAGAGTCTGCAGCTGATTCTGGGCGGCATCGGGGCGGTCTCGCTGCTCGTCGCGGCCATCGGCATCACCAACACGATGATCATGTCCATCTATGAGCGCACCCGCGAGATCGGCATCATGAAGGTCATCGGCTGCGTGGTCGGCGACATCCGTTCGCTGTTCCTGTATGAAGCGGGCATCATCGGGCTCGTCGGCGGCGCGGTCGGCATCGGATTCAGCTACGCGCTGTCCTTTGTCCTGAACAAGCTGGGCGGCAGTTCGCTGCTCGGCGGCATGGGAATGGGCGGCGGCAGCAAGCTGTCGGTCATCCCGGTCTGGCTCGCGCTCGGTGCGGTCCTGTTCGCCATCCTCGTCGGGCTCATCGCGGGATTTCTGCCCGCGCACCGGGCCACGCGCCTGTCCGCGCTCGAGGCCATGAGAAATTAGGAATTAATATGCAAAACGCCGCAGAACGAACATTCTGCGGCGTTTTAAATTGTAGGGCGTGACGACCCGGCACGCCGCCCCTTGCCTCCCTTGTCAAAGGGAGGGGGACCGTCGCAACGGTGGTGGGATTCGGAAACGGATAACGGCGCGTCAGGGATGCCGCGCCCTACAATTTATTTATTTTAAAGAACAAATCGACAAAATATTGCAAAATATTCATTTCAGGTCTATACAAACGGTATAAAGTATAGTATAATGAGAGCCCGTCCCGAATTCAGGCATGAAAGGGCAGTGTAAAAAACATATGAGAAACGACTTTCCGCGGATTTTGTCGCTGCTGCGCAAGGAGCGGAACATCAGCCAGAAAGACGCCGCGAAAAAGCTCGGCATCAGTCAGGCGCTCCTGTCGCATTATGAAAAGGGCATCCGCGAATGCGGGCTGGATTTTGTGGTCGCCGTCGCCGACGAATACGGCGTCTCAACCGACTATCTGCTCGGCAGGACTTCCGACCGGCAGGGCGTGCAGCTCGTCGCCGAGGACGTCCCCGAATACGACGATTCAAACGACAAGACTTTCAGCGGAAGCGTGGTCGCGACCCTCAATAAGAAACTGATTGTCAATACAGTCAGTATAGTGTTTGATCTGCTCCGGTCTCCGAAATTAAAGGACCTGACCACCGAGATCAGCGCATATCTTTCGCTCGCGATGTATAAAGTATTCCATATCCTCTATTGCGCGAACCCCAAAAATCCGCGGGCGATGTTTGCCGTCCGGGAAGGCCTTTCGACGGGGTTGTGCAATGCCGCGATGCAGGTCAGCGAGGCCTATATGACCACGCTCTGCGCAGGGGACGCCATCGGCGACTACAATCCCGTGACGCCCGAGCTCGCGCCCGAGATGTCGCCCGAGCAGCTGTCCTCCCGCTATCAGCAGACCGCTGCATCGTTGTTCAACGTCGTCAGCACTGCCGAATCCAGGATGGGCGCGAAGCCCAAGAAATAGGGGGCGTTGACCGATTAAAACTTTCACGATCATCGGCGGCGTAAACGGCGCCGGAAAGTCCAGTCTGTCCGGCGTGCTCCAGTCGGAACGCAGGGATCTGGGCGAGATCATCAATGTGGACGAAATCGCCGCCTCGAGAGAGATCTCCAACATCGAGGCGGGAAAGTTCGCGTTGGCGAAAATCAAACAGCTGATGAACAAGGGTTTGAATTTCAGCCAGGAGACGACGCTGTCGGGCATCAAGACCTCCCAGACCATCAGCCGCGCCCGCCGCAGGGGCTATTATATCCGCCTTTATTACGTCGGCCTCGAGACCGTGGAAGAGAGCATCGCCCGCATCCGCGTCCGCGCGGAAAACGGCGGACATTATATCCCGGATGAGGACGTCGTCAGGCGGTTCAATTTCAGATACGCGAATTTGATGCGCATTTTGCCGCAGTGCGACGAAGTGCATTTTTACGACAACGGCAACGGATTCATCGAAGTCGCCCGCATCATCGACGGGCAGCTGCTGTTCCGCCAAACGGTGACGCCGAAGTGGATGGTCGAACTGAGCGGGCACATCCAAAAAGCCAAAGACAGCAACCGGATGTAATTTAGAATGCAGGAG